>CAMOXM010000010.1:0-21663 GCA_946629155.1 uncultured Spirochaetaceae bacterium
TCGTATTTCACTGATTTCCGGCGGTTATCAGACCCGAAGGGCATCAGGCGAAATCGGACTCTGAGGTTTTAGAAGCGCCCATCAGAATCGCCTCCTTTGGGAAGCGCTCCAGATCACTTCACCGTAAAATACTTCTCCGGCACGACGATATCGGCATTGCCCATATATCCCTTTCCGCCCATGATGTAAGTATCCTGGTAAACCAAAAACACGTTTCTGCTCTTTACGCCTGTGGAAACATTCGTATAATTCGCTCCGTTCCACTTGGCGCCCGGGGTGTATTTATTGTACGCTTTCTGCAAATCAGCCATATTCGTCAGCTTGCTCGCGCCTTTGATGACGTTTATGGCATGCTGTCCAAGACCTGCGCTTTGCGTAAACCCGTAGCTATATGCCCATGTTCCGAAACGATTCGCTCCGCCTTTGGCAACAATGGAGCTCTCGACTTTCTTCAGGATCGCAGGGAAATCCCCAGCCTCTTTGGACAGATCTATTCCAAGAGCTCCGGGATAGCCCATGAGCGGAGAAGGCAGATCAGCTTCGATGAAATAGCCGCCATAATTGAGAAGCTGCTTCAAAAGCGGTTCGGTATGAGCATCGTTCGTGCAGAAGAATGCGGCTTTCTTGCCGTATTGGCTTATCCATGACGGAACCTTTTCCAAAATGTATTGCTGCGCGCCTGCGACACCGACATCGGATGTGGGGTCCGGAGCGGTCTCGAGCACGAACCTCATATTGAACTCATCGCATGCAGCCCTCATTATGGCAACCCTTCTGCTCATGGTTTCATAAGACATGTGCCTCGGGAACGAAATATGAACGAAAGTATCGCAACCAAGCTCATGAGCCGTCCTTATTATCAAATAGCCTCTTGAAACGAAATCGTTGTTTGCAACAAGATCGGCTGTTTTCGAAATCTCAGGAATGTCCTCGTGCGATTCGCCCGCTATGCAAATGACATCTTTTCTCTTTTCCTTGACCTGTCTGAAAGCCTCGGTTGTTCCCGGCACGGCCTGATTCACGATTATCGCCTTGATTTTCGGGTCATCAGCCAAACCGGCGATTACAGCTATCGTGGTTTCAGCCTCTTCCATGAAATTATCAGGGTATGTGACATGAGTGATCATGCCGCCTTTTTTGGAATCGCCATATTCCGAAATCAATGCCTCAGCTCCTCGAAGATCGTCTTCGCTCTGCGACACGGTGCCCGTGACTATGCCTATCCTGAAATCACTATCGCTCTTAGTGGAAGGAACCGATCCGCTCTTCTTGCTGCAAGAAGCAAAAGCAATAACCGCAATGAATATGCTCAACAATAGAATTATCCTCTTCATATGTTCTCCTTAAGGACGCTTCTGAAAACCTGCTTTCGATGACGCCCTCTATTCAGTCATTATGTTAGAGCCGTTCTTGTCGGCAGAAAACACCACTCTGAAGAACTCAAACGGTCTTGCTATAGCCAATCCGACCTCGAACGACAATATTCCCAATTCCACATTCTCGGGCGGATTGGTTTCCTCGTCGCATCTGACATAAAACGCTTCGTCCGGAGTGTTGCCATGCAAATAGCCTTTTCTCCACAAATTCAGCAGGAAAGCCGTGACATATCTGACGAGCCTTTTTTGAAGCTGCTGATTGTTATTCTCGAAAACCGCCCAGCGCGTTTCCTCTTTCAAATATTTGCAAACCGCTGAAAACGTTCTCCTCACGTTTATCATATTCCACTCAGTGTCGGATGACAAAGTCTTGCATCCCCAGACCTTGACCCCCTGACCTCGCACGTTCTTGAAGAAATTCACTTTGTTTTCATAAAGCATTTCCATTTCCGGCTTTGTAAGCTTCCTTGCCAAATCCGTTACGCCCTTAAGCACCTGACCAGCCGGCGGAACATAAATGCCCTTGTCATGATCCGACTTCGCTATCATGCCGGCAACAGCGCCGGAGGCAGGAACGACTTTGCTACCGCCTCCGAAAGACACCGGCATGCTCATCGAAAGATTAGGATAATAGCATGCGGCAAAGGCATTGTCGAGACTATTGGCCCATTCGCAGGCCTCATCAACTGTCAGATTCGGGGGCAAATCGAGGAGAGCGAACCTGTTCCTGAACTCCTCGGCTTGATACATCATCTCGTAATGTATTTGGAAAACGCTGACATAGTCATCACCAAAGATATCAATGTCGGGGACGCTTAAAAGCTTGACTTCATCAAAATGCCTGAAGGAATTAAGCCCTGAATAGTCCGCAGGAGAATTGTAATGTCCGAGGAAGCTTCCAGCCGTAATCCCGTGCAAGCCATCATTTCCATCATGGAAATTCTGGAAGATGCACGGCTCGATATTCTTGAAGTCACCGATGCTCTCGGCATCTACGAAACGCGAATTCTTGTTGATATATCGAACGAAATACCTTTCATCATCTTTGGAATAGGCCATGTGGAGCAAGTTCTCCACTTCATCGCCCCTCTGCAACGATAGCGAAAAATGCCCTTCGCCATCCCTCCAGGCGGAGACCTTTATCGAATTTCCCCAAGCGCCTTCGGTCTTTACGGTCATTCTGAAAATGTCTCTGCCGTCCGCAAACTCGTATATCGAACGCTTTACGGTATTGAGATTGGCGACCCTGACCACCATGCATTCGTCACCGCCGTTCTGGAAGAAACCCGCAACCGCGTACGGCAGATTTCCAGGACCGCTCAAGTCGCCGAAATGCTGCTTGTATTCATCAAAACTTCGAACGAGAACAGGCTTGTTGAGCTCGCCCTTCTGCGTGATTCCAACGAATCCGGCGACGCAACGCGTATCGATGTCAGGCTGGCTGACATACGTCTTCTTCTCTACGTAAACACCTGGAAACTTATACGGCACCTTACTTCTCCGATCCTATTTCTTGAACTTGCTGAAAATTCCGAAAATCTTCCCCAAGCCTCCTTTGGCTTTCCCTGCAGCGCCCTTGGCTTTGCCGACAGCTCCTTTGGCTTTCCCTGCAGCGCCCTTGGCTTTGTCGCCCATGCCTTTGACATCGAATCCGCCGTCGCCTCCGCTCGCACCCGGCTGTCCGCCAAGATATTCGGGGAGATATTTGCAGAACGGGCATTCATCCCAACTATCCTTCATCCTGTTGCCGCAATCGGGACATCTCCTATCCGTAATGCCCATGGATTCGCGTGACTTCTTCTTCGAAAGAAGCGACACCATCACAGCTATTATGACGACGATTATGACAACTATGCCTATGCCTATCCAAAGATAGATGGGTATGGTCTTCTTTATCGCCGTGAACTTCTTAGCGCTTCTGCCATACCCATCGCGAACATCGACTTCAAGGCTCAGATCATGAAGCAAACCGTCGCCGCCTTTCAAAAACCCGATAACACCGATTTTAGCTCTGAAATCGAGGATATACGAATCGGAAACAACATCGATGACTTTCGAAAGCGTGGATGACAAATCCCTTATCATCGGCGTGTAATAGTATTTGCCATTCGTTGCGTAGGAGATATCCTCCATCCTGACCTGCGTACTCGTTGATGGAGCTCTGATTCCAATCGTGAAGATTGGTATGTTCGCCTGCTCGATAGCGGTCATGAATTGCCTGGCTGGCGTTATGCTATTATTGTCCCTCTCATCAGAGACAACGATAATCACCTTTCTGTCGCTGTCTTTCTTGGCCACCAGATTCACCAAAGCCTGAAGCGAGTCGTATATCCTCGGCGCCTTGTCAGCGCTTCCCTCGAATGTGGATATCATATCGGCCTGAAATTCCTTCTGCGCAACATCCTCGACAACAGGGGTGATCGTATCGCCCATCGAATAAATGGAGATCTTATCCTTTTCCGTCATCAAATCGACGAAATTGACGATAGCAGTAGCCTGTATCGACATCGTCGCCTTTTGGAGATTCACAGGAAACACTATATTATAGTTGACGCCCTCGCTCGTATTCTTGAATACCGACACGCCGATCTTGCCGACACCTGTCTTCCCATTATCTATCGTCACCTTGAAAGCATCGCTTCCAAGCGCTGCCAAAGGCGTCCCATCGGGCTTTTCGACCGTAACATAGGCCTTGAAATTGGGATACTTGCGATCTACAAGCTGGTTTACCTGAACATTCAATTCCTTATTCGCATTGCTAGAAGAATCGTCTGCAGCAAAAACAAAAGCAGCAGCGAGAAGAACCAGCACCAATGCCGCGAACTTTTTCAAAAAGCCTCTCATATATCAATACCTTCCTTCCGATTTCAAAAGCTTCACGCAGAATTGAACTCCGTTAAACTCTATTATATCGCCATCCATAACCGTAGTTCTGGAAACCTGACTGTTGTTAACCTTCATGCTGTTATCACCGCTCAAATCGACGACCGTGCAATCGTTTCCCTGTATTATGATCGCAGCCTGCTGTCTCAAAAGGCCGTACTCCGGAATATGAATCTCGCAATCCGTTCCGCTTCCGATAATCGTCTTGCCTTCATGCAGCGTGAAATACCTGTGAGCGATGCCGTTATCGTTCATAATAACGAACCATCCCGCCAAAGGCGCTATGCAAATCGGACAATACTTCCACGAAGAATCCATCAAATGACCTTCTTGAGGACATCTCTTATAACCCATACGCTCTCCTTCGTTCGATCAGGCGCGATGGCAAAAACGCTTTTGCCGCCATGCCTTAATCAAGGCGCTTCCAATTCCTGCCGCTCTAATCCGAGGCTTCCGGAAGCACCCGTTACATAACCTGATAAATCCAAATGGTTCCGCTATTATCCCTGCCCTTCTGACCGATGTCGAAGGAAATCTCCGGAGCGAAATCCACCACATCCGCCCTGTCGATAATGAAATGGTAGTTTCTCCATCTGTTCTTGGTGTCTATGCCTTCTATATTTATAAGCTCGTATTTCTTTGAATTCAATTTGACGTCAACCTCATAGTTGCCGTTATAGACATCGGTCCTCCTGATCACGAGCATATTATTGCCCTTCGTGACATTGCGGACAACGAACCTCATCTCGCCGCCTATCCAGCGTTTGACGACATCGTTGACCTTCCTGCCATCCGGATATGTGAAGGTTTCGTTGGAAGTAGTAGGATATGCACTGCCCACAAACCTCACATCATGCATCTGCATCGACTCCTTAGAACCCATTGAAATCGTATCGATAAGGGTGTAATGCTCGTTGTTGAACAAAAGAACATTCGGCATATCCTGACTCATCAGCAATATGTCGTTTGTGGATATCTGCCTCTCAGACAGCGTAGCCCTCAGCCCGTCTATGACTATCTTATGGAGAGACAGTATGTTATTGAGCTCCTCGTATGTTCCGTTGTACGTCTTGACCGTATCGCCAAGCATGAACACCGCCTCACGCGCATCAAGATAAGAGTCCTTCGTGATATAGCCGAGCTCCTTCTCAGGATTCTTCCTCTCGTATTCGGCTATCTCGAATATCAGCTGATAGTCAACATTGTATATGGGATAGAAAATGCTCACGACATCATCGAAGAAAGCTCCAGCCGTCTGTATTACCATCTTCGAAGTCATGGCCAGCGTCTGAAGCGACAGAAGCGAAGCCAAGGGAAGAACCGTATAGCACATGGTAGCTACCTTTTCCGTTTTCTCGAAAATGTCAAGCATGAAATTCTGGAAAAAGCTCGATATCCCCTTCTTCATTTTCGATGTCCATTGAACATATCTGAAATCTATCTCGTTAGCGGAAGGAACTACGAATTTGGAAGAATCGCTATTCTTCAACTCGCGGATTCCGCTGCCCTTCTTATCCTCGGCGAGACGTATTCTCGCAAGCTCTATGAAACTGTCCGGATCCGGTATCTCACTCACTATTTCGATTATGGACGATTCCTTCTTGTGCTGGAATCCCTGCAAATCGAAATTATCGACATTCTTGTAAAAATCCTCAAGAACCTCATTGTATCTTATGGTGACATAGGCCGTACACGGCAAGGAGAACTTCTTAAGATCCAAAACCATGACCTGCGGAGCATAGAGGAACACGGGCCTGCCATATCCGTCAATCGCAAGACCAGGATTCACGACAAGCGAAATCAGACCGCCTTTCGTCTGCTTGGACTCAACAAGCAGCGAATCCAAAAAATCAGGAACGACGCCGAACCCGTTGAATATCGTATTGTACAGCCTCTCCTTGTTGAAATGGTATTCCTCCATTTCATTCCAAAATTTCGGAGTAGCACGCAACCCAGGAAAAAAATTGGATCTTTTGAAAAGTATATCCTCAAATTTCTTATTGCCTTTGCCCACGTCTCATACCTTCCTTAAACCTGTCTATCGCTATGGATGAAAATTATATGGCTTTTCGAAAAATAAAGCAAAAAAAGAACGAATCCGATCAGAAATACACTCCGTCTTCTCCCATCGTCTCCATTCCCTCATCGAACATGGTGATCTTTCTCTCTATCTTCTTCGGTCGCTTGAAACAAACATAGGCTTTCATGTGCGCGGGCTTCTCCCTTTGCACCATCCTATGAATGTTCTCCACTAGCGAGCTATCGAATTCAGACTCTAGAATGGGGAAATAGACATAGAACGAAAATTTCTCCTTTGAATTCCCGAATATCGGAGAATCAATCTGAACCTTGTTCGAAATGGTCATTTCTGTAAACGGAGCCGCACCTTCTATCACATCAGGAATAATGCCTGTCAATATGTATAGCAAAAGGCGAAGTCCCTTCTGCGTGCCGCGCAGCTTGTAAATAGGGATGGCGAATTGTATCATCTTCCTGACCACATCCTCTCTGTTCCCGAACAAGCTCAAGTCGATATTGAACCATGCGGCCAACGCCGGCAAAAAGAATTTCGGAGTCTTCATCGGGGAGAAGAACTTGTCAACATTATCGAGAATCATCGAACGGCCGTTGATCACATGCTGAAAAACCATCAGAAACTGCTCGAGGAAGAAATTGTTCTCCTCATACACTTCGGGCAGCAAGCCGTTGAAGCTTTTCGGCGTACCGGAGTAAAACGTGATGAAACCGATGCTCTCGTTGTAATCAACATCCCTCACCACCAGCTGATTACCATATTGCTCATCATACACTATGTCATACTTCAGCCAATAAAGCTTGTCGTTGATCAATTTGGCGGCATCGAAAAGAGAAAGCCCCATGAAGATTTTAGGGTCAAGTTTTTCTATCTCGATCTCAGGCATTCATTTCCACCTTCTAAGCGTGAGCTTAACGTTCTGTTGCAAATCCTGCTTTTCCTCTACAACATTATAACCCATGTCCTTGACTTTATCCAAGACGTTTTCATAGGCGTATTGCCTTGTGATCTTATTAAGAATATCCTCCTGCTTAAGACCTGTGAACGTCTCTATGGCCCACCAATCAGCCACGAACTCGTAATTCTTATCGACTTTTCTGACCCCTATGCTGTACTTGCATCCGGTTTTTATCTCCATGATGCAGTTCTCGATTATCTCATCCTTCCCATAACCTTGAACTGTAATCAGCTGATCGTTCTGCGCCTCGATAAATTTCATGTTGATATTAGTCAGCGCCTTTTTAAGAATCGTCAGATCTTTGATTGTTGTATCGATTTTTGAAATATGCGACATAATTATTTTAAAAAAAATATGCCCTTCCTATATCATAGAAAGGACATATTTGCTGCTAAAAAGACGAACTACGGATTAACTCCACTTCGCATCTTCATAGACGAAGGAAATCTTCTCCTGGTTGACGCCCATCTTGTCAATACTCGAAAGGTCGGACATTGTCCAAGCGCACGGTACGCAGTTGAAGAGATCCCTTCTCATAATCTCGTCCGTACCGTTCCTATCAAGGAAGATGATAGACACCGACTTCTGCTCAGGCGTTCCTCTCTCAACGGTGTTCCACCACTCTTTGAGCGTGTTGTCCCTCGGATCGGCATTTCTGGTAAGCGTGACGGTGTCATACTTGACCTTTCCGACAACCTTCCTCGGATTCTTATCCATTCCACCCATGTCATCAGCAACTTCAGCTGTTGCTCCAAGTCCCTCAACTGAAACGAAGTTAGCGTAATCAACGCCATCGATCGAAACCTTGAAATAAGCCCTATTGGTAGGTGAATAATCTGCCATAATAATTCCTCCTTTTCTTTATTATGCAAATCTATATAAAAACTCTTGCGAGCCTTTATCTATTAGCTATCGCTCTCCGTCTTCTGCGAAACTCTGAAGACAACGAACTCTGCAGGTTTAGCAGGCGCCAGACCGATTTCACAAACGACATATCCCAAATCCCTTGACTCGGGAGGGTTAAGCTCATCATCGCATCTGACATAGAAAGCTTCCTCGGGCGTATCTCCGAAGAGCGCACCCGATCTCCAAATGCCAAGCAGGAAAGCAGTGATGTTCCTCACTATCTTCTTCCACAAATCCCTCGTATTGGGTTCGAATACGACCCAGTTCGTACCATTCTGGAGAGCCTGCTCGACCATGCAGAACAGCCTTCTGATGTTGACATATCTCCACTCCGGATCGCTGCTGATCGTTCTTGCGCCCCAAACCCTGATTCCTCTGTTCGGGAACTCTCTGATACAATTGATCCCCTTCGGGTTCAAGAGCTCCTGCTCTGCATCGGTAAGGTTGTATTTCAAACCGATAGCGGTCTTGAAAATCTCGTTTGCCGGAGCCTTGTGAACACCTCTCGTTCCATCGACTCTGCCGTAAACGCCGCAAATTCCGCCACTTGGCGGTACATAAACGTTCTGATCGTGTACGGGATCATACATCTGAACCCATGGGAAATAATAAGCACCCATCATTGAATCTCTGGGCTTCGGTATGGTATCGATGCCACCAGTCAACGTCTCAGGACTATCGAGAACTGCGAATCTGAAGCGCATTCTCTCGCAATGCGAAAGGATTGCATCCTGCGCAGCAGGATCCGTTACTCCAGGAGCGCAAACCAAAGCAATATCTGGAATCTCATCGAAAAGGAAAAGTCCGCTTTTCTTCCCGAGTCCCTCGTCCTTGCCGATTATAAGCTTGGCTATTCCATCGGGATTCTTGATTTCCACAGGTTCCTTCTTCTCTTCCTTCTTAGCATCGGCCTTATCGCCTGCCTTTGCAGGAGCGGCATCCTTCTTCTTGGCCGGCTCAGCCAAGTTGTTGATGAAGCACTTGGTGCCGCCATTCTGGAAGAACTGGTAAACGGCATGTCCGAGCCATCCGCCCTCGTGCATTCCACCGAAAGTCTTGGTGTACTGCGTCCAGTTCGTAACCAAAGTCGCCTGATTGATTGGTCCCTTCTCAGCTACGCCCAAAAATCCTACTATATTGGTCGCGCCAGCCTCAATAGGCTTCGAACCACTTGAAATCTCCTCTACATATACGCCAGGAGTCTGATAATTCGGCATATTTCACCCTTCCTTATGAATATAGATTTTACCTAACATCGCTGGATATCGCACGTTCTCTAGCACGAACGAATTCAGACCCGTTAAGCGAATTCATACCAACATAGACTTCATACTGCAGTTTCAAACTGTAACTGCCGTTGAGACCATCATTCACCCTTGAAGCATCCGCGTTCTTTATTATGGGCTCGACATATACGTTCTGTTCCGTATTCATATGCCAATTGTAATCGCCTACCTCTATGACAGGATTATCCTTCAGATAGCGTGCGATCATCCCATACAATTTCAGAACGGACTTCATATCCTTCCCTTTCACCAAAACAGTGAAAATCATATGGAAATAAGAAGGCGCAGGGTACATCTTCTCATCAAAAACCACCTGGTCGCCATTCTTATCAAACAGATACTGCCAAATGTCGTTTACTTGCAATTCGTAAGCTGCATCCGCTTTATCTGTTTTCTTCAGTATATTAGACAAATTTTTTTCCTTTGTCAAGTTTTCAAGCTTTTCCTCGAACTTCTCATATACGTAGCTGAATATGTCGCTTTGCAGTATCTCGCCCATACTTATATCCACCCTTGAGCAGCATGTCTGATCAGCCAAGCCGCTGCTCTATCTCTATCTCCTTCATGAATGGCATCTCGTCTTCCTCGATACGTATTTCCTCGACGGTAAGCCCGCGCTCGACATCGAAAATCGTCACATTCAATATGCGCTGGATCGAATCTATGCCCTCAAGCTTCTTCAGGATCATGGCTATCGTAACCGAAGACATTATCCTCCAGCCGCCACCGTCTTCGCCACCGTAAAGGGGGTGGAAGAACTTCTGCATCTCCCTGGTTATCTTGGCTTCCTCTGCCTCGAAATCAAAATAATTGCTCTTGAAAACAACAGACAGCTTGAGGTCGAATTTCCTATATGACGGACCCTCGACCGAAACGGTGGTGCCGATCACCTTCCTTTCGTTCAGGAACGACTTGACCTGCTTGATAAGCTCCTTAGACGGTTTGAGTTCGAAGTTGAAGCCTGCCGACATATCGGATGTAGGTATTATGACCATTCTGGCCTCTCCGAACCTGTTGCTCTCCTTGCAGCAATGAGCGCGTCCTACGGCCGGAGTCGCCTCTTTCGCCAACCACTCGTAGTCCTCGGGCGTAACCGCCCTGTCAAGGCTCTTAAGCAAGCCTGCGGCCCTTCCTTTGAGTTCGTCTATCGTCTCTATGTCGCTTCCGCCTTCCGCAGGGAACGGATTATCGCATCCGTCTATGAAAGGTATGCTGTTCGAAAGATATTGAAGCTTGTGCGCAACGACATTCCCTCTCTTGCCGCCTCCGGTCATATACTTGAGGATCTTTACCGTATATTTGTTGAAATCCGGGTTTATGCCGTTCGTTCCATCTCCGAATATGATTTTCGATTCCGCATAGTCAACAACGAAATGACGCGAGAAGGAATTGGAATTGTAGAAGTTGGGCACTTCCTTGTACCGCACCCATACGCTCCCGTCCGGATCCTCTATATAGCACTCCTTTATGCCTTCCCTGACCATCAGCTGGATCTCTTCGTTGCTCGGCTTTCCGCCTTCTTTGACTACGATGTCGATTCCTGGAAGTATGCTGTTCGACGAAGGCTTATAGGATCTCGTCGCAGAGTTATACGACGAAAGTATTTCGTTCGTATGGGTGCTTGCATTGCTGATCCTCACGCAATTGAGCAATATCCCCTTTATAGTGGGCACTCGATCGAAATTACCATTCACTTTTATCGCCCGCATCCAATACAGCTCCTTGCCGAAAAGCTCATGCATCCTCATGTTGCCTTCGGAAGCGAAGTTTATGAAACCGGACTCGCGGAACCCGTTCGTGGTATCAGTCGTACTTATGTTCTCCCACTTCACTCCGTTCCATATCTGCCACTCTATCGCCACCTTATTCTCTTCCTCGCTGTCGGGAAGCATTCCGAGAAGCGAAGAGCCCATATCCAGATCCTTGGCTATCTCATCGACTCTGAAGTAAATGGGGAAAGTTCCAGTCGAAACCGGAGCGTTCAAACCCAGATACAAAGAAGGAAGCTCCTCCCTGTCGATATCAAGCAAAACCGTTTCCTGCTTGCTTTCGTGCCTGCTGCAAAGATACGGGAACTCCTTCCACTTGAAATTGCTGTATTGGATTATGTTGCTGAAATACCTATCGAACGGCTCGTATCCTATCCTCATCCTCTCGAACAGAGGCGATTGCACTTGGGCGTCGAATTTCCATTCCTGAATGCCCGTGTCTTCGTTTATCTCATAATGACCGCCCACGCCGAGGTTCTGACTTATCAGACGAATCCTCAGCCAATACGCCTTTATGCCGTCAACGCCCACAGTGGAGATGTTCTTCGGGATTGTGAATGTTATCTTTCCTGATTTGGTGAATTTCTGAGTCCCGTCCTCATACCCCTCGAGAACTTTCACCCATCTGTCGCCATTATAATACTCCAACGGGAATTCCGCCAGAGAATTCGCCTGAATGTCATCCGTATTGTTGTCACTCAGCGTGAATTCGAATTGAACCTTCAGTCCGGGATGCGAGAATATGTCGTTATTGGCCAAATACAAAGCCTCGTCATAAGACGGATCTTCGGAAAATATCTTGAACACGTTGCCTTGATCGACCGGACTGTACAAGCCGCGGCTGCAAGTCAGCATCACATCGGGGGCGAATCCGTCGCCGGTATATAGAAGCTTCAGCTTCAGAGCCCTTATCGAAAACGGATTTATGGTTCCTGCGACGGACATGTCGGGATAGTCAACCAAGACGGCCTTCAAATACAACTTCTCATCCTCGCCATCTCTCAAAGCGACGGGCTTGATATCGTAGATTCCGGAGAAATAAAGCGTATTCGGCTTGTCTTCGGCCTTATAATACGTATATGACGGATTATAGCTGACCCAGCTGTCACCGTTGTAATATTCCCACTTGATATAGCTTATGAACTCGTCCTTCTGAGAAGCAATGTCCTTTCCGGCATCGAACTCCACCTGCAAAGTATGCCCTAAAACCAAATTGGCTATCGCAGGCGATTCCAAATAAAGCTCATGAACCACTGAATTTTGGGAATCGAAAAGCAAAAAGCTCGAAAACTCTCCGTTGTCCCCCTTCTGTATCTCATCCCATTTCTCGCCATCGCGATTGACGCACGTGTCGATCGTGATATTACGAGCGACCAAACCGGATTCGGACTCGAATATGATCGGCGGACCGCCAGACCCAACCGAACCCACTTGAACCCCCTGTTTTATGGCAACATCCCTGGTTCTGTTCGGATTTATGAAAAATTGAAGGATAGTGGATGCGCATTTAGGCGGCTTGAGCGTGAAGCCGAGCATATCCAAAAGCGCGATATACGTCTTCGTAGGTATTTTGTTGATCCTATGCAATGTCATTTCGGTCATCCATGAGAACAGCGACAGAAGCGTCATTCCCGGATCGGAAATATTCCTATTGGTCCATTCCGGACAATACCTCGGTATCAGCCTGACGGCCTCTTCCTTTATATCATCGTACTTCCTATCATCAAGCTCTATCGTAGGTATCAAAATCCACCTCCTCAATTATTGGACATATCTACGGAATAATCTGTCGTATTCTCGAGATTCATCCCGACCATATCATATACTATCGAGATATTGACCGTATTCCTATGGTCAGGATCCACCTCGCCTGTGACTTGCTTCAGCTTTATCCTCGGCTCCCATCTCTCCAATGCTTGCTTTATATAATATTCCGCCAAGGATATGGTTTGCGGAGAATCGGGAAGAAAAACCATGTCGTTCACTTTGCAGCCGAATTCCGGCTCGAGGAAAAACTCCCCCGGAGATACGCTCAAAATCATCCGAACCGAATCCTCTATGCTGCGCACAGGATCGGCCATCTCTATCCCGCCATAGACATCGCTTGCGACAGGAAACGCTATTCCTTTAATCGGTCTTGCCATAATATCACTTCTTCAATCCGTTTTCGAGAGCGGAGATAATGCTGGAAATCATCACTTTCTCGGCCCTTTCCGCTTGCGCCATTATTTTACTCTCATTCGCTTCTTTTATGCAACTTTCGACGAAGGAATCCATTTGCTTCTTATCCTCAAGATACCGCTCGGTGCTTCTACGCAGCATTTCAGCCTCTTCATCCTCTTCAGGCTCTTCCTTCGGCTTCGGCTTTCCCTTCTTCACAGCTTCCGCCCGTTCCTTATTCTGCTTGTTGAAGTCAGGATAGCCGGTGAAAGTAGGCTTGTATTCCTCCTGCTCCGACTCATCCTCCCGGAAATCGCCCGTATTCGAAGCGTCGTCCGACGCTTCACCGTCAGCTCGTCCGGCAGATGGAATCTTATTGCGGAAATAAGCATAGTAATCCTCATTGGAGAACTTTTTCGAAAAGCCGTATATCGCAAGGTTCTTATCATAAACCATTTGCTTCTTTCCGACATTGTAATAGACGAACCCTTCGCTTATCGCCCATTCTTTGAGCATATCGTCTATTTTCTTCGCGAACGTCATATCCGAAACGGTGCTTGCCGATGCCCCCGTGCGCTTTGAGCGTCCTCTGACCCTATCCATATAGCTTTCGCTTTTCCTTGCGGATTTCGAGCCTTTGGGCTTCGCGCCGGTTTCCACCTCGGCAGGAACCTTGTATTTGTAATCCTTTGCCAAGTCGTTTACGATTATGAACTTCTCGCCTTTCCTATCGACGAACACGACTCCGTCATCGGTGAAGGAATTCCTATCGTATATTTTAGTGACGCCGGCATTGAAATCGAATGCCTCGGACATATTATCGTCCGCCGGCTCTTCGGCGCTGCTTCCTTCTTCGACGAAATCATCGGCTCCGTTTTTGATATCGACCCTTTGCTTCCGCTCGGCCGCATCGCGATCGGCGCTCTTGCTTTTGCCGTCCGCCTTCTCGTGCGAATCCTCGTTTGAAACGCCGGGCTTCTCAATTTCGGATGCTTCGCGTTCGTCCGTCGAATCGGCATGCTGCTTTGGCACGGGCTTGCCTGACATCCCATAATCCGCCTCCATGACGTTTTCGGCCTTCTTGCTGTTTTCGCTCGAAAGACCGTCGTCGCCATCATCGGCTGCTCCGTTTTTGATATCGACCCTTTGCTTCCGCTCGGCCGCATCGCGATCGGCGCTCTTGCTTTTGCCGTCCGCCTTCTCGTGCGAATCCTCGTTTGAAACGCCGGGCTTCTCAATTTCGGATGCTTCGCGTTCGTCCGTCGAATCGGCATGCTGCTTTGGCACGGGCTTGCCTGACATCCCATAATCCGCCTCCATGACGTTTTCGGCCTTCTTGCTGTTTTCGCTCGAAAGACCGTCGTCGCCCTCGCGAGTATCCTCTATCACATCAACTCGCTCTTTGCGGGCGGCAGCATCCCGCTCGTCCGTCTCGGTTTTGCGCTCCTTCTTACCGAAAGCATTGCGGGCATCCGAATCGTCTTCATCGTCATAGGCATCTTCGGGACGCCTTTCAAGCTCGTCGATTTCCTCGGAAATCTTCTCCTTCGATTTCCTTTTACCGAAATCGGCATCGCTTTCATTCTCGCGAGATTTGCCTTTCGAATCCTTTTTAGATTCAGGACCCTCGTCGGATCCCATGACATCCGTCTTCGAAGCGCCCGATTCCTCCAAACCGGAATCGTCGGCATCGGACAATGCGGCATTCATCAGATAGGCGTAGAACGCAGCGCCCTCGGAGAACAATTTGGAACCCGCATAACCCTTTCCGAGCACGCCATTGAGATATCCGGCATCATCGGAGGCTTCCGCATCTGACGAAAAATCCAAATGCTCGACATCGGCATAAATCAGCGGAAGAGGAATGTCTCTGATCGTTTCGCTCTTCATGCGCTGATCATGTTTCAAGGAATCTTCGACGATGACCCTTTCTTCCTCTATTATCTCCCTGACTCTTTCTTCGCTCACTTGGGCATTGACGAACAAATCAGACTTTATGAATGAATCAGCTTCTTCTTCAACAAACAGATTGAAGCCTTTTCGCTCGGAAGCGACGAATTCCGAAAGCTCCAATGAAAAGTCCCTGACTCGCCTCCTGCTTTCTTTGGATTCGCTTCTGCTTATGAAATTATCGATATCAATGGTATCGAAAAGCCTAATCTTTTCCTCTTGAACATCCCTTTTGGCAAAAGATTTGTAAGTGATTCCCACATCAGCTATGAGGTTGTTCTCCCTTTTAAATGCATCTCGCGCTTTCGTCAGAAGCTCATAAGGAGACATGTCAACATTCTTTTTGACAAGTTTGTAGCCTTTTCTGGCGTTAGCCAGCACATCAGCAAGCCTATCGCGATATGACGGGTGCGCCTGCCTGAGTATTTCCGCCTCGGCCGTTTCGAATTCCTTAATTTCAGTCATTGAAAGGACTCCGTCCGCCAGGCTGTTCAAACCCGTGGCGAAAAGCTCGTCAAGGGAAGATTCCACATCCACATCCCTGTTCAGATGCTTGCCGACGATCACTTTATTGTAAACATCGTCTATAAGTTCGGATTTCGTATATTCCGAACCTTTGAAAGTCCCGAATTCCGATAGAGCGTTGAACAGCGCTCTGCTGAATGCAGATGATTTGCTCGGCGGAATCTCGTATCCGGCAACTTGCGCAATCTCATTCTGATTCAAACCGGCATATTGCAAATCACCGACCATCTTATAGTTCAAAGGCATGCGCGCGGATTTGGTGAAAACGGCTTGCACGACGTCATCGCCCTTGAAACCGTTCCTTATCGCAAAGTCGAAGCGAAGAGCGAGATCCTCGCCGTTCTTGTTACGGACATTTCTCCTGTAATTCTCCTCTTGCGATTTCTGAGCGGATCTGACCTGATTCAATTCCTTGAATTCAACCTTGTCAGCAAGAGCATCTCCGAAAATGCGCTTATATACGCCGCTGACTTTCGAATCATCGCTTATGATATCCGCAAACAAAGGTATGTCTTCCCTATCCTCGTCCGACATCCTGTCGGCATAAGGATTTCTGACAATAGACGAAATCTTCTTGACGCCGAGCGATGAAAGCGCATTTTTCACTGAAGCAACTGTTGCGGCGATCCTCTCGCCGTTTATCTCCTCGGCATTGTCGTCATCCGAGTATGCGGACATCATGAACGCGTACATGAACTCGTAATACGGATCGTATAATATCGCATCGTCCCCATTCTTTATGACTTGAATGGTCGGCGCCTGCGCATCGCTGAAAGCAACGACACTAGGCTTTCTGTATGACGGCTGAGAGCTTTCGATCCATTCGCCGTTCTCAGTAAATGTGCCATGCCATTCCTTCGCCACCTCGTAGTTTGGATCCCAGCCTTTTCTGGCCCAATCGAATCCGCTGTTGTCCTGCAGGCTGTTGAAGCTTATGCGCGCTTTTTTGCTGTTGTAATTCGGAGAAACGGTTCCGTCGTTGTAGGCGTATATGGGAACGGCCTTCTCATCAGCGCTCAATATATTGCTTATCGGACTCTTTTCCTTGTGGGAGACTTTGTAGAAAATGGGAACATAGTCGTTGTAATCATAGCCATCCCTCTCCAGCGCGCGCTTCGAAATCGGACTATAGACGGACATCGTTCCCATATAATCCCAAAGATGCTTCTGGTACATGTGAGCCTTGACAACATCCTTCTCGAACCTATCCAATGCGTTGCGATTCAGACTGTCGCCGGAAAAAAACGAATTATCGACTATTTCGTCCGGAACCAAGCCAATCGAAAGCCCGCTATTCGCAATATGCCATGACACGACATTTACGAGCAACTGCCGCTTGGAAAACCTTTCCGGAGATTTTGCGGCAAGCGCCGCCGCATAGTCCTCAGCCAGCGCATCCAATTCGGAGACTATGCCGGTGAACCTTCCGGTTTCGAGATACCAACCCAACTCCTTGATCATCTGTTACCCGCAACATTGCTCTTCGCACTATCCATGATCCGCTTCATATCCTTTTCCAGATTCTTGGTCTGTTCGTCCCTTTCGCGCTTTATGAGTTTGCGAATCTCACCTATCCATTCGGAACGTTCATGCTGCGTCATCTGCATGATTTCACTTTTCGACCATTTGAAATTGTAGGCCATGTAAGCCGCCTCGCCGAAAACTTCTTTTCGCGGGCGGCTTATATTTCCCCCAGGCGAGACAACACTCCTTCGAATTGATTCCCGCAATGCTGGCAGGTTATCGGCAGTCTCTTGATCACCTGGTGATTTATCTCATTCATGAAATCGACCAAAAAAGCAAAATCGACAGGATTGAGCTTTTCGATCGTGTTCCTGTTGACTATTGAGACATTGCCGAGCTGTTTGACACACATGCCGAGAAGGGCTACATAGAAAACTCCCGTATTCGTCGCCACCCCCATGTCTTTTTCCATGGCCAGAATATCCTTGATTTTCAACAACCTCATCACCCCGGACACTTTCTTTCCGTTTTCGGAAAAACCAGTGCCTTTGGGAAGCACAAACTTGAATTCGGTTTTAATTTTCATTTCGCAAACCCTCTTACATAACGGAGATTCCCAAAATCTCTCAAAAGCATCCGAATCGCATGCGATGCGAACTACAACTCCAGATTCTTCCACCTTCCGCCGCCTTTAGACGACGAATTGTCCCTCCCGAAAGGCTCTTCCTCGGCCTTTTTCTCGGATGTTCGCTCCTGCGCATCCGCCTGTTGCGGACTTGCAGAGCTTTCAGAAGCAGAAGCCACAGGGCTCGTATCGGAAAGAGCGGCCAGCGGATCCGCATCCTGCCCCGATGGCCTGTCATCCTTCTTCCTTTCCTTTCTGACAGGCTCCCATGCGTTCTCGAAATAGCTGTCTTCGCTGTCATAATCGAGATTGGCGAAGCGATTCGCGGTCGCATCCCTCTTGGCATTGTCTTTCTTCGTGATCAGGACTTTCCTATCTCCCGTATCGACATACACCAAATCAGCTTCCGTAGTAAACCTGTCAAGCTCGCTGAATTTGTAGTTCTTCTTGAGATAGGATATGGCTTGCGAGAAGTTCTTGAAATCCGAACCGTCGATTATCTTCTTTTTAGCGGAAGTGTCGGAAGCATGCCCTTGCGACAGCAGCAATGCCGCCGCATCCTTGACGACATCAATGCTCATGCCGTCCAAAATCTGCCTTATCTGTTCTGGTTTCATATCTTCATGCCTCCCTGCACCTGCGTATGAGTTCTTGCGCAGCGCCGATATCGGAAAGCTTCCTTTCTCCTTGAAAATCATCCTGCGTGAACTGCCCCAATCCTATGGATGCATAACTCTCCATGCTATCCGTAATATGTCCGGTATTGTCGATGAAAACGCAATTGCGCACATTAGCTTCCCTAAACGGATACCCCGAAAAATCGCAATTTATGAAAAAGCACCCGTCTATTTTAGCTTGGTAAAACCCATTCATGCCGTTATCGCCAGTGACACGGAAATTGCAATTCTTGAAAATCGTATTCCGAACAGTCGAATAAACCGCCTCGTAATCCACAAAATTGTCATTCTCGAAAAAGCACCCGTCGATCTCGGCGCGCATCATAGTCGAATTTTCCACTATGGAATCATGCATTCGCGTTCTCAGCCATTTGCTTTTTATAAGCGTAATACCGGAGAATTGCGTGCCTTTTATGACATTGCAGCATTCCAGCACCGCCCGCTCCATGTTCGATCTGAAGAACATCATCTTGTCAAACACGCATTTTCTGAACTTGACCTCGTTGAGATTGCTATTGTTGACAGTGCTCTCAATCCAGTTGAATCCGTTTATTTCCATGGTGTCCAGACTGCATGAACTTATCTGCGCCTCTCTCAAGTCGCAGCAGATCCTGTCCTGTAAAATCTCGAGGTTTGAGAGATTCGATACGTACATCAGTTATTCGCCCTTCTCTTCGTACATGCTCATGTCGCTGTAAAGACCGCTCAAATCGACAGCAGTCTGAACATTGCAATTCGGGCATTGCACAACTATTTTGGAACCTACATCGCCGTTGAGCTGATGGTAAAGAAGCTGCAGATACAGAAAATCCGCCTCGAACAGCTCCTTTATCGTATCGGGAGTGACCGGAGACACATCGCCGATATTGCTTATGACCTTGCTCAGCAAAGTGATATCTCTGTAGCGAATGTTGAATCCGCTGGTCTCATCGTCCTGCAAATCCAGCTCATCCTTGGTCGTAGCCAATCTCATTCTTCCATGCCTGTGGACCTTATCATCAATGACAAGCCCCAAGGGAAGGTCGAAAGTAACATATTCAGCCATCAGTTGCTCCCATCCTTGATCTCTACCGACGAAGTTTCCTTTTCCTCTTCTTCGTAGTATTCGACCTTGTGCTCCACCATCTTCACGACACCGAGGCTTTCCTCAAGCTCCTTGGTAAGCTCCATGCACTTTTTGCCCTTCATGCCGAGCACGTTAAGAGTAATCTCCCCTGTTTCTGAAATGGTGATCTCAAGTTCCTGTTTCTTTGCCATCAGCAATCTTCCTGTCATACCTCCAGACGTCTGGCGGTCTTTTCCTCAGCAGTCTGAGCCTTGCTTGCGGCTCTCGCCCTTATCTTAGCCCAATCCCTTGTGATTTTGATCTTATCGGCCATGGTCTGGGAAAGAGGGATCATGTTCGAAATCACATTCTGCAAGTACTTCTGATCCAAATCCTTGCCATCATCAAACGCATCGTAAAGCCCTGCGACGATGATTTCCTCTATTTCCGAACCGGCGAATTCCTTGGTTCTGTTCGCCAAATCATTCAAATCGAACGACTTGGGATCTCTCTTGCGCTTCTCGAGGTGTATTCTGAAAATCTCCTTTCTCTCTTCCTTGGAGGGAAGATCAACGAAGAAAATCTCATCGAAACGACCTTTTCTGAGCAACTCCGGAGGCAATTCCTGAACGCTATTGCACGTAGCAACGACGAAAACAGGCGTCTTCTTCTCCTGAAGCCATGTCAGGAACGTGCCGAAAACTCTCGCCGTAGTTCCGCCATCGGTCTGCCCCGAAGAACTCAAGCCGCTGAAGCCTTTTTCCATCTCATCGAGCCAGAGTATCGAAGGTGCAATGCTCTCTGCAGTCGCAATAGCCCTTCTCACATTCTCTTCCGACGAACCCACCAGGCTTGAAAACACCTTGCCGACGTCAAGCTTGAGAAGCGGAAGCTGCCACATGCTGCTGATAGCCTTCGCCGTCAAGCTCTTGCCGCAGCCCGGTATTCCCAAAAGGAGTATGCCCCTGGGTTCGGGAAGCCCGAAGTCCCTTGCCTTGCGGCTGAAAGCCTTGCCTCTCTTGTGAAGCCAGCTTTTCAATTCCTCCAAACCTCCGACGCCTGCCATGTTCTCGCTGACGTGATAATACTCGAGCACGCCGGACTTCCTTATTATCTGCTCCTTTTCGGACAGGATTATCTTCAAATCGAAGCAACCGCTTTCTATTACGGATTTGGCGAATACGTTCTCCGCCTCCTCAAGGGTCAGCCCCAATGCGGCTTCGATGACCTTATTCAGGAAATCCTCGTTCTTTATGCTATTCGAAACCTCTCCGCCGACTCCATCGGCTATCCTCAGCGCGGATTTGCGTATCTCCTCCTTGTCCGGGAGCTTGTAATCGACTACGGTCATCTCCTTCTCAAGCTCTAGAGGAACTTTCAAGACAGGCGAAACGAACACCACGTTCTTCTTGCTGCTGCTTTCCTTCAGGCAATGCCCAAGATCTCTGAGCTTTCTGATCACGATGGGCTCGTTCATGAAATGATGATAGTCCTCCAAAACGAAAATTCCGTCGCATTCCAACTGCTTTATATATTCCAGAATCTTGATCGGATCCTTGAACTCCGACAAATACGTGCCGTCATCCGTCCTGAGACCATCCGTAACCGTCCAGCGGAAAAACCTCTTGTTCTTCAGCCTTTCCTCGGTTTTCAAAGCTTCGAAAACCCTTTTCTCCTCAAACGACACAACATAAATCAACGGATATCGGGCCCTAACAAGAACTTGTATGGCATTCGATGATACATCACCCATTTTTTTCCTCTTTTCATCTTGCAAGCCGCCTTGTCGAATGCGAGAGCAGCGACTTGACATATTACTTCCTAAAATTATAGCAAAATATGTGTCAAAAGACAAAACAACCGCTATGAAAAGGCCTTCTCGATGTCTTTTCTGACAGCACGGCAGATTTCCTGAAATTCGCCCGTAGCATGAAACCCCGATGCTTTCAGATGCCCTCCACCGCCGAATTTGCCGCAAAATGCATTGGCATCGAAATCCGAAAG
>CAMOXM010000011.1:0-21365 GCA_946629155.1 uncultured Spirochaetaceae bacterium
AAAAAGCAAGAACATCAGTGTACGATTTAGATTGCTGTATAAGCTGTTGCACTGGGAGGGCGATTTGAATAGCAGATATTTCTATACCTTAATACCAGATCTCTATGTAAAAGACTCTTTTGCTCAGCTGAACGGTATAAGAGCAAACTTGGAATTGTTTGATATTGAGATCTAACTTGAACCTGATGCAGAAAAAACAATCAAGGATTTGAATACGAAAAGAAACCATATTGCCCATTGTTCTGCTATGAATAAGGGCGAAAAATCATTTTGGATAGAGATACGGTCGAATCATATATAGATTCAGTGCTAAAACTTGGAAGTGCCACAAACTTGAAAATTTTTTTTGAATTTGTGGCACTTGTATGATATGCTGCGCAGTATCGGGGGCTGACCGATTGGAGATCTTGAGGGAACGCTATTTGTCTAGGATAAGACGCTCCTATGATTCCAATTTGATAAAAGTCCTGACCGGCATAAGAAGATGCGGAAAATCCATTATTCTCAAGCAGATAGAAAGCGAGCTGCTGGTCAAGAACGCAATACGTCGTTGATAGCGGTTTCATATGCGCCTGCTCTCAATCGAATAGCGTCATATTATCCCGCCTGCTTGAGAATGTCGTTTATAATGATTTGATATTCAAGGAGTTCGATGTGAAAGTAGGTAAGACTTACAAAGGGGAGATTGATTTCGTTGCGATCAAAGGCTCGTCGCAAGGGTTTGCCGACGCAATGAGTTCGATAGTCAAGGAAAGGTTGCGGCATTCCGAGCGATGCGCCGATGTGGCGTCAGCCTTTGCGCCTGCGCAAATGCGCATCACCGAATGCTGCATGATTTCCGCCGCGAGTTTGCCTTGCCGTCAAAGCCGCCGAATCCTAGCCGCCTCCGCTAACGCAGGGCTAGGCTTTGTGCCTGCCCGAGTGCGGGGCGGCGGATTTGGATGGATTTGGCGACAAGGCAAACGAGCGACTACCGTTCTTCGCGGAAATAGTTATACCCTAGCGATGCCGGCGGCTGCTTCTCCTTGTTGTTTCTCATGCTTGAAGCGACAAGCACTATGGTCGTGACTATATAGGGGAGTATCTTGTAGATCTCCGTCGGAACGAATGAGATCACGATGCGCAAGTACATTATCATCAATGCGCCGAATAGGGCGCTTCCCCAGATTGCCCTGAGCGGATTCCAGATGCAGAAGATCACGAGCGCTACGGAGAGCCAGCCTACGCCGGAAAGTCCTTCGTGATTCCACGTGGCGCCTGCAGTGGTCATTATATAGACCATGCCGCCTATTGCGGAGATTCCGCCGCCGATTACGGTTGCCAGATATTTGTATCTGGTGATGTTGATTCCGGCGCTATCTGCGGTTGCAGGCGATTCCCCGACCGCCCTCAAATAGAGGCCTTTCCTTGTTTTGACCAGGAACAGATACATCGTGATGGCAAGCAGCAACGCCAAGTAGAAGAATATGTTGTGGCCGAAAACGATAGGACCTATTACGGGGGTTTCCGACAGACGCCCGAATATGTTTTCGGCGAAAGCGTGCTTGAGATGATTCGAAAGCGAAACAAAGCCGCCTTGGCGAACCCTCATGTATTCACCGGTGAATTGGCCTATGCCCGTTCCGAAAATCGTGAGTGCGAGACCCGTTACGTTCTGATTAGCTCTTAGCGTTACGGTTATGAAGCTGTATATGAGCGAGGTGATGGCTCCGGCAGCGAAAGCGCAAGCTATTGCGATCAATATGGCCAAGAACCCGCTGGACGCCGGCTCGCCGTTCTCGGCGATTCTGCCGGCAGCGGCTATGGCTTTTTCGTATGCGAAAGCTCCTGCCAGACCGAAAGCGCCGCCGATATACATTATTCCTTCCACGCCCAAGTTCAGATTTCCGCTTTTTTCGCAAAGCACTTCGCCTGTGGTTCCGAACATCAAAGCAGTCGCGAAAGGCACCGCTGCCACTACTAGGGCTATCAGAGTATTCATAAAGTTCATATTAAGCCTCCTTCGCATTCGACTTGCCTGTCGGAATGATTTTTCGGCAAACGGATTTGATTTGGTTCGCGGTTTCTTTGCAGAAGTCCGTGACGGGGTTTTCCCGGATTATGACTTTGTAGTTTATGAAGAATTCGCAGCCGAGCATGCAGAACAGCAATATTCCTGTTACGATTTCCGAAACTGAAGCGGGAACGGAAAGCCTCGTCTGAAGCGTTTGCGAACCTTTGGAAAGCACTGCCAACACGAAGGATATCGCTATCATCACGAAGGCATTGAGTTGCGATAGCCATGCAACGGTGATAGAAGTGAATCCGACTCCGTTGGCGACGCCTTTGTAAAGCGTGTGATTTGCTCCGCTTGCCACCATGAATCCGACAACCCCGCAGATCGCTCCGGATATGAACATGGTTCTCATTATGATCCAACCTACGTTCATGCCTGCGTATCTGGCCGTGTTCTCGCTATCTCCTATGACGGCGATTTCATACCCTTGCTTCGTGTATTTCATGTAGATGTGCATGATTACGACCAATATGAGAACGATTATCCATCCCGCATGGACGCCAAGTACGTCCGGAAGCCTTGCGCTGGTTTTGAACATCGGTATGATTTGCGAACCTTTCCTGCCCTCCCAAGGACCTCCTTGCAAATAGGCGACTATGCCTATTGCGATATAATTCATCATCAGCGTGAAAAGCGTTTCGTTGGTGTTGTATTTCGCTTTGAAGTAGGCGGGTATCAAAGCCCAGATGCCGCCTGCAATTGCCGCCGCCATCATCATGAGAAGAATAAGCCCCCAGTGGGGAGAGCTTCCTTCCGGTGCGATTTTCAGGGCGAAAAACGATGCTGCGATTGCGCCGATGGTGATTTGACCTTCCGCGCCGATGTTCCAGAATCTCATCTTGAAGCAAGGGGCGATAGCCAAGGCGCAACCCAAAAGCGGAACGGCGATTTTCACGGTTTGCTTGAAATAGATCGGTCTGCTCAGAGAGCCGTTTGCAATCGTTGCGAATGCCGCGAAAGGATTGTTGCCTGTTATCATCATCGGAATGCAGCCCAGCAGCAGGGCGAACAGGACGCTTCCGATGCGGATTCCCCAGATGTATTTGGTTTCCATCTGATCTCTTTTCGCCAGGCGTATTAGGGATTGTCTGGTTTCGTTTGCCATTATTTGCCTCCTGCATCGCGGGCGGCCATGTCTTCCTGTCCTCCGCCCACTTTGGTCATCAAAAGACCTATTTTGTCTTTCGTCGTGTTTCTGGCATCCACTATGCCGCTTACTTGCCCTGCGCACAGCACTAGGATCCTGTCGCACAATTCAAGCAGGACATCGAGGTCTTCTCCGACATAGATGACAGCCGTTCCGTTCATCTTCTCTTCCGTGAACAGATTGTAGATCGCATACGAAGTGTTTATGTCCAGCCCCCGCACCGCATAGGCCGTCAGAAGAACTGAAGGCTTTTGGGCTATTTCCCTCCCGACCAGGACTTTCTGTATGTTGCCGCCTGACATTCTTCGAACGGGAAAGGAGGTGCTTGGCGTGACGACTTCAAGCGTTTTCCAGATTTTGTTGGCAAGCGCTTCGGGAGATTTCCTATCTACGAACGGCGAATTCCTGTTTTTCGTTTTCTTCCAGCTTCGCAGCATCATGTTTCCTGTCATGCCCATAGAGCCGACAAGGCCCATTCCCAGTCGGTCTTCCGGAACGAAAGCCATGGCGATTCCGGCTTTTTTTATTTCGATAGGGGTTTTTCCGACCAGATTCACTTTCGCATTCTCATCCGGCATGAACATGATTTCGCCGCTTTCTATCGGGTAAAGCCCGGAAATGCATTCGAGAAGCTCCTTTTGTCCGGAACCTGCGACTCCCGCTATGCCCAATATTTCCCCCCCCATCGCCGTAAACGAGACGTTGTTCAGTTTTTTCACCCCTTCGGCGTCCTTGCAAATGAGGGATTTGATTGCGAGCTTGGGAACTGGCTTGTCGTATTTCGGCCTGTTTATGTTTAGGGAAACGGAGTAGCCGACCATCATGTCGGTTAGTTCCTTAGGAGAGGTTTTGGAGGTTTCGACCGTGGCGATGTATTTTCCCTTTCGCAGGATTGCCACGCTATCGGAAAGCTCCATCACTTCGTTGAGCTTGTGAGTGATTATCACAATCGCCTTGTCGTCGTTCTTCATATTGCGGAGAATGTCGAACAGTCGATCGGTTTCCTGCGGGGTGAGGACTGCAGTGGGTTCGTCGAGGATGAGGATTTCCGCACCCCTGTAAAGCACCTTGATGATTTCAATGGTCTGCTTCTCGGATACCGACATGTCATAGACCTTTTTCTTCGGATCTATTTTGAACCCGTATCTGTCGCATATTTCCTTGACTTTTCTGTTCGCCTTCTCGATTTCCAATTTTCCGCTGCCGTGACCGAGTACGATGTTTTCCGCTGCCGTGAATACGTCAACCAATTTGTAGTGCTGATGGATCATTCCTATGCCGTATTCGTAAGCGTCTTTCGGAGAAAGTATGGAAACAGGCTTGCCGTGAACGAATATCTCGCCTTCGTCCGGTTGGTAAATGCCGGAGATCATATTCATAAGTGTCGTTTTTCCGCTTCCGTTCTCTCCTAGAAGGGATAGGATCTTGCCTTCGCGTATCTGAAGGCTTATGCTATCGTTTGCCGTGACGCTGCCGAACCTTTTGGTTATGCCTTTGAGCTCAACTGCCGGAACCTCTGCCATGCGATATCCTCCTTTTGCGGTGAAGCCTTTATGGGCGCTTTTAAAAACTTGCTGTCCAGAGAGCGTCTGTGGATTCCGGAGACGGAAAACTGTCGGAAATCAACGGATTACTGTTGTCTTTTGCTGATTTCCAGCGGTTTTCGGACCCGAAAGGCATCAGGCGAAATCGGACTCTGAGGTTTTTAGAAGCGCCCTTGTGTCGTTTGCTACGCCTTCATTATATCTGCATTATGTGACAAATTGCAAAAGAAACGCTTGAAGGAGCCTCTCTTGAAACAGACTGTCTTATCGGTTGGAATTGAGTGGCATGGAACGGAAACTGCCTGTAGGGACGCAGAGCTTTGATGCGATCGGGAAGGGCGGATTTGCTAAATTGATTGCATTAATTTGAAATCCATGTCAAGCGGAATACATGATTCTGCAAAGGAGATACGAAGCTATGGGTAAACGGATGATTTGGATGGCCATGCTGCTTTCGCTGGTTTTTTGTTTCAGCTGCAGGAAAGGAAGCTCGTCTGGAACGAGTTCGCCTAAGTCAGCTGTGATTAGCGACCCGGCCGGATATACGATTGACACATCGAAGTTCGAGAGCGACAAGACGCTGACAATCTATGGCGGATGCGAGGAGGCGTTCCTGAAGGCGGTCGCCGAGCGTTTTGCCAAGAAATACAACATCAAGTGCGATTACGTCAGGCTCAGCTCCGGCGAAATCGAAACCAAAATCAAAGCCGAAGCAGGAAATCCGTCTGCTGATGTTCTTTTCGGCGGGACTACGGAACCGTATAACGCATTGAAATCGGCTGGTCTTCTGCAGAAGTACGATGCCCAGCGCGCATCTCATATCCATGAGAGCTATTTCAAGGATCCTGAGGGCTATTGGTATGGAATCTACAAGGGCGTTCTCGGATTCATGTATAACGAGAACAGGGTCAAGGAATTGAAGCTCTCCGTTCCCAGAGATTGGGATGACCTTTTGAAGGACGAATATAAAGGCAGGATCACATGGTCCAACCCATCTACTGCCGGAACAGCCAAGCTTGTCATAAACACTATCGTTCAGATGAAATCCGGCGGCAGGAAGGTCACGGAGAGCGGCAAGCAGCATTATGACTATGCGAATGCAATGGAATATTTCAAGAAGCTTGATAGGAACACCGTCGAATACACCAAATCCGGTTCCGGAGCTTCGAAGCAGGTTGGCAAAGGCGAATGCGTGATAGGAATAGGCTTCCTTCATGACGTTCTCGGTCAGATAGTGGATAACGGCTATACGAACGTCAGAATCGTTTCGCCGTCGAGCGGAACCACTTACGAGGTGGGGGCCACCGCCATACTCAAGGGCTGCAAGCATCCTGAAATCGCCAAGGCCTTCATAGAGTATGCGCTTTCGCCCGAATTCGTCGAGCTTGCGGCGAAGAGCGGATCGTATCAATTCCTCGTCATAGACGATGCCAAGCAGCCGCAGGTTGCGATAGACAACGGCCTCGCGGACGTCAAGACGATCGAATACGACTTCGATGACGCAAAGGACAACACGTCGCTTTATGTCGAAGCGTTCTTACGCGCCATAAACGCCGACAATCGTTTGAAGATAAAATAATTTGGATTTCATAGGCTCTTCGAATTCGCACGGATTCGGGGAGCCTTTATTTTTAGCGGAGGTTTTCAAAAACCCTTTCTTCACGCCGTTTTGAAATCGATTTCGAAAAACCTCGATGTTTCATTTATTGGAGGCGCTTATGACGCAAAACGCCAGAAAACTTGAAAAGGCCAAGTTTTTCCACGACCCTTTTTTAGTCGGCACAATCGCTTTCCTGATGATTTTCCTGGGGTTGTTTGTCATCTATCCCCTTGCGATATTGCTCAAGGACGGCTTTGCCGATTCGGGACGGGCTTTCACCTTCAGTTCTTTTTCCTATGCGTTCAGCAGGTACAGCGGGTTCATGCCTGCGCTGAAAAACTCCATTGTCATCGGTCTGGCGGTTTCGACAGGCGCAGTCGCTATCGCGCTTCTGTTCGCCTATGTCGCCGTATATGTCAAAGTCAAGACGAAATTTCTCGATATCCTCTTCAGAGTCGTTTCCTTCCTTCCAGTCGTATCGCCTCCGTTCATAATCTCGATTTCGCTCATCCTCCTTTTCGGAGATAAGGGATTCATAACCCATGACCTTTTGGGTATAATAGATGCGAATCATGCGTTCTACGGCTACCCTGGAATAATAACTGTCGAGATAATCGCGTTTTTCCCGGTCGCATATCTGATGCTCAAGGGCTTGCTTTTGAACATAGATCCGAGTTTGGAGGAGGCGGCGCGGGATATGGGAGCATCCAGGTTCAAGGTTTTCATGACGGTTACGCTTCCGCTTTTGCTGCCGGGCCTTGGAAATGCGTTCCTCGTGACCTTCGTCGAATCTGTTGCCGACTTTGCAAATCCGATGATAATCGGCGGGTCCATGGAGACGATGTCAACCTGCATATGCAATCAGCTGATGGGAAGCAATGGCCCCGATTCCCAATACAGGGCGGCGGCCATGTCGTTTGTCCTGCTGCTCGTTTCAATGTCGGTGTTCATAGTTCAGAAATATGCGCTCGAGAAGAAGACGTTTTCGACTTTGTCCGGCAAGGCGTCGAGACAGAGGATGCTGATTGAAGACAAGTCCGTTACGATTCCTCTTTCTGCGATCTGCGCTGTAATTTCGACATTCGTCATAGGGCTTTACGTGCTTGTGATATGCTGTTCGTTCTGGAGGAATCTTGTAAACCGTTCCTTCACGCTCAGACATTACAAGAACGTTTTCACATCCAACGGGCTATCGGCGTTCAAGACCACGACATTGATGGCGCTGATTGCATCCGTGATCACCGCTTTTGTGTCGATAATAATCTCTTATGTCGTGGTCAAAAAGAGGTTTAAGGGAAAAGGCGCGATAGAATTCACATCGATGCTGGCAATGGCTGTTCCGGGCACAATTCTCGGCGTCGGTTTTATCAGGGGGTATGTGAGGGGTCTGTTCCATCTGGGTCCGATGCAATGGCTGTATGGTTCGATGGCCATAATCATAATCGTGTTCATCGTTCGCTCGCTGCCTATCGGCATAAGAAGCGGAGTATCTGCATTGAGGCAGATAGACAATTCGATAGAGGAATCGGCTTACGATCTTGGCGCGAACAGCGGAAGGGTGTTTGCGGATGTTACGCTGCCGCTTATCAGAGAGTCGTTCTTTTCGTCTCTTGTCACATCTTTCGTCCGTTCGATTACGGCCATAAGCGCCGTCATCATGCTTGTTACTCCGAGATGCAAGCTGGTTACATGCCAGATCAACGAATACGCAGGCAAAGCCGAATACGGTGCGGTGACGGTTTACGCGACCATGCTGATAATCATATCTAGCCTCGCTATTGGGGTGATGAATTTGGGAATAAGACGCATAGGCAAAGGAAAAGGAGGCCTAAGATGACGAACGAGAAGAAAGGCGTTTTGCTGAAGGATATTTCGAAGATATACGCAGACCTGAAGAGCGGGAAGGAGTTTTATGCTGTCAAGGATGTGAACCTGAAGATAGAGCCGGGCGAGTTCGTCACGCTTCTCGGACCTTCCGGCTGCGGCAAGACGACTACTTTGCGCATGATTGCCGGTTTCGAGTCCCCGGACCGCGGCGAAGTGATCATAGGCAAGGATAATGTCAATGCCCTTACGCCGGACAAAAGGGATACGGCTCTCGTATTCCAGAGCTATGCGCTTTTCCCGCATTATAATGTTTTCGATAACATTTCGTACGGCTTGGTGCTGAGGAAAGTTGATAAGGCCGAGATAAAGAGGCGTGTGAGCGAGATGCTTGCGCTCGTGGAGCTCGAAGGTATGGAGGAAAGGATGGCCAATCAGCTTTCCGGAGGCCAGCAGCAGCGCGTGGCTCTTGCGCGCGCTCTCGTGGTTCAGCCGGGCGTGCTTCTTTTCGATGAGCCGCTCTCGAATCTGGATGCCAAGCTCAGAGTTTCGATGCGTACGGAAATAAGGAGGATTCAACGCCAGCTCGGCATAACCGCCATTTATGTCACGCACGACCAAAGCGAAGCTATGGCGATAAGCGATAGGATAGTGGTTATGAACAAGGGCTCTTTGGTTCAGGCCGGCAGTCCCGATGACATCTACCAGAAGCCTGCAAACGAATTTGTCGCGGATTTCATTGGCGAGGTCAACTTCTTTCAAGCCAAGGCTATCAGGAATAGCCCGACAGGAACGGTTTTCTCGTCTTATGGCGCGGAGTTCGAAGCCGCATACAACCTTGCACCTGGCAGCGACGCCAAGATAGTCTTGCGGCCGGAGTCGATTCATCTGCGGATTCGGGGCGTCTGCAAGGCAAGGTGATTCTGTCGGTGTTCATGGGAAGCCATCGCCTCTATCATGTTCGCATGAGCGACGGCAACACGGTCAAGGTCACGGAATACAATCCCAAAACCAAGAAGACCTATAATGTTGGCTATGATGTGTTTTTGGTCTTCGACAATTCGGACATCCACATAATTCCGAACTGACATAAATTCCTGTTTTCAATATAATTCGCGTATGGGCCTGTATGTTAATCCTGACAATAGAAGTTTCAATGAGAGCATCAATTCCAAGATATACGTTGACAAGAGCATGCTTTTGGCGGAGCTCAATAGCCTGATAGGGACAAGCGGCGTTTCGCAGGTTTGGAGAAATACGAGGGCAATACTCTTCTCATAGGCGTCAGTTATGACAAAAAGGCCAAGACGCACGAGTGCAGGATAGACAAGGCATAGGATTGTGTTCACGGGTGGCGCAATAGGCGTAAGGGATGAGAGGCTGCTCGATTCGGCGATAGGGAGCATATACCAAACATTCGATGGAGCAGAGCTATATCCTACAAAAGAGGAAAAAGGTGCGAAACTTGGATTTTCGCTTATTTCAAATCATGCTTTTTTGGATGGCAACAAGAGAGTGGGAATGCTTGCCATGCTTTCTTTTCTTGAAATAAACGGCATAAGGCTGAATTGCGCTGACAACGAGATCTGTGCTATGGGAATGGGCGTTGCATCAGGAAAATACGCCTACGACGATTTATTGAAATTCGTCTTGAATCACAAATGATGCTTTTAAATGCCTTTGTTGTAAAAAAAACCGATAACTATAAAATAATATGGCGGGGGTTTGAACGCCCTTTGTAAAGGAGACGACGTATGCCAACATTGAAAGGGTCGAAGACCGAGGAGAATTTGCAGGCTGCTTTCGCAGGGGAGAGCCAGGCGAGGAACAAATATACGTATTATGCCACCAAAGCCAGATCGGAGGGGTACGAGCAGATAGCCGCGCTTTTTCTGGAAACAGCGGATAACGAGAAGGAGCATGCCAAGATCTGGTTCAAGTATCTTAACGGCGGAAGCATCCCGGATACATTGACGAATCTTCAGGATGCCGCTGCAGGCGAGAATTTCGAGTGGACCAGCATGTATGAGCAATTCGCGAGTGAAGCCGAAGAAGAGGGCTTTATGGATATTGCGGCAAGGTTCAGAATGGTCAGCGCTATCGAGAAGAGGCACGAGCAGAGGTATTTGAAGCTTATCAGCAACCTGAGCAGCGGCTTCGTATTTTCGGCCGATGGGGATATGATTTGGAAGTGCAGGAATTGCGGTCATGTGATAATCGGAAAAAACGCTCCCGAAATCTGCCCTGTTTGCGCGCATCAGAAGGCTTTCTTTGAAATCAATGCGGAAAACTGGTAAGGGCAAGACCGCTGTCGTTACGGGCGCCACGAGCGGAATCGGATTGGCGATTGCCGAGCTTTTCGCCAAGAATGGATATAAGGTCTATTCGTTGTCCAGACGTGCGGACGAAACCGCTGAGGCGCAGGGATTCGAATCCGGCGGAAGCATTGAGTATAGAAAATGCGACGTTTCGGACGAGAATTCCATCAGGAGAGCCTTTTCGGTTATCAAAAGGATAGACGTGATGGTTCATGCCGCAGGATATGGAATCGCCGGAAGTCTGGAGATGGTGTCTAATGAGCAGGCTCATGCCCAATTCGAAACCAATTTCTTCGGCGTTCTAAATGTGAATCGGGCGGCGCTTCCCATCATGAGAGCTCAAGGGTTCGGAACCGTCATAATCACCGGCTCGGTAACTGGTGTCTATCCCATACCTTTTCAAGGGCATTATTCGGCTTCCAAATTTGCTTTGGAAGGGTACGCCGGCGCGCTGAGGCTGGAGCTTAGGAAATTCAATATCAGAGTTTCTTTGGTGGAGCCCGGCGATGTCAGGACCGGATTTACAGCGGCTCGAGTTCCTTGCGAGAGCGAGGATTCTCCGTATTATGACATTTGCTGCAGGTCTGTGGCTAAAATGGCGAATGACGAGCAAAACGGCTTGACGCCCGAAAGCGTGGCTAAGCTTTATTATAAGATAGCATCCAAGAAAAATCCTGCCCCGACATACGTAACCGCCTTTTCATACAAGTTCCTGGTATTTCTCAAGCGTCTTTTTTCGGCCAGGTTCATGTATAGAGTCTTAGGCTCGATGTATTTGCCGAAAGCTTGATGGATAAGGCCGAATTGTTATCCCGTCCTGAGTTTTCAGACGCTCATTTCCATTCCTTGTCGCCTCGATATGACGAGGCCGGGATTGAGTTTGAAAGGATTTACGCATCGCTTTTCAGGGGAATAGATTGCTCTGCTTCGCTTGCGGATATTCACGAAATAGCGCCGAGAATTTCGAGGCATTCCAATATTTTCACGACCGTAGGGGCAGGACCTTGGCAGGCGTCTGAAGCGGCGAGCAATGGTTTTCTGGATGAAATAGAGAGCACTGCGAATGCTTTTTTGCAAAACAAGCAGATGATTGCAATCGGCGAGACCGGCTTGGACTATCATTACGATTACGACAGAACGCTTCAGAAAAGTCTTTTTGCTCGCCAAGTCGAGATTTCGATAGCCGTGAGGCTTCCGCTCATCCTTCACATTCGCGACAGTTTCAAAGACGCTTTCGATATTTTGGCGGCTTACGGTTTGGACAGGCAAGGCATAGTGCATTGCTTCAGCGGCGATAAGGATGAGGCGAGGATGGCTTTGGATAAAGGGTTTTATCTTTCGTTCGGGGGCTCTGCCACTTACAAAGGCAACGGGCATATTCGTGAGGCATTGGCTTTTTGCCCTTCTGACAGAATACTTTTGGAAACCGATAGCCCATGGCTGTCGCCCGAAGGCAAAAGGCGCAGCGTAAACACGCCGATGAACGTTTATGATATAGGGAACTATCTTTCCGAGTGGCGAAATGATGGCAGGGACGGCAGCATCTTCAAGGAATCGAATCGCAACATCGTTTCGTTTTTGAGCCAGAGGGAAGATGTCTGTTCGCAGGCGAAGTGATTCATGCAGGTAGTGAAATCTGAATTCCAAGGATTTTGCAGCGGGGTGGAGCGCGCCATGTCGATAGCCCGAAAGGCGCGCGATGAGTCGGCGGTGAATTGCGGCAGGGTTTTTCTTTCCGGTCTGATATGCCATAATCGAAGGGAAAATGAAAATCTCGGCCTTCGGGTGATTTGCGATGACGATTTCGATAAGGCCGTCGAATCGGAATTGACTTTGGTAATCGGAGCCCATGGCGCTTCCAAAGCGCTTTTGGATAGGATTGCCGAATTTCCGCAAGCGAAAATCGTTTCGGCGATTTGCCCCGTTGTGGAGATGAATCTTCGAGAGATAGATCGGTTGGCGACCGAGACGGGTCACGAACGAATATTGGTTTATTTGGGAAGTCGAGGACATACGGAAGCCGAGTCGGCGAGAAGTCGATTGCGGGAAAACGACTTCTTCGTATCGACCGCTAAGGAAGCCGCCGGAATAGCTGAGCGCCAGGAATTGCGCGGAAAAGAGGTCGAGTTCATGGTCCAAACTTCGTTCTCGCAGGAGATTTTCGATGCGTCGGTCAAGTCGTTTGGAGCAAATGGCGCGCGATGCGTTATGTTCAACGGCATTTGTTCCGATTGCATTAGAAGAAGGAAGGATGTCGAAAAATTGGCGAAGGAATGCGAGGTCGTGATTGTCGTTGGGGATGATATAAGCCGAAATGCAAGCGAATTGACTGAAATCGCAAGTAAATCCGGTGCCGAGGCGCTTCTTGTCGCTGATGCCTCGCAGTTGCGTGAGCTCGCGTCAGAGGGCAAGTTCAATGCTTGCAACAGGGCGGGCGTGATTTCATCCGCATCGTCGTCCGCAGGTGTTTTTGATGAAGTGTGCGAATGTTTGGAGGGTCTTTGATGGCTAAGTCGAAAAAAGGCGAAAGCGATTGGTGGTCCAACGAGGCCAAGAGGCTGGGATATCCCGCCAGAAGCGTTTTCAAGCTGAAGGAAATCAACGATAAGTTTCATGTCTTCGCAAAGCCTGAAAAGGTTTTAGACGTGGGCGCAGCTCCGGGCAGTTGGACTCAATTCATCTCGAGAGAGATTCTCAAGGGCAAGGGGCATGTTGTGGCTTGCGACCTAAATTCTCTTTCCATACCTGTCGAGGGCACGAATATAACCGAAGTCGTAGGCGATGCCTTTTGCGAGGAGAATCAGCGGAAAATCCTGTCTCTTGCGCCTTTTGATGCTGTCGTTTCGGACGCGGCTCCGCATACTATCGGCAACCGCAGCGTGGATTGTCAAAGAAGTCTGGAAATCGCTGAAAGCATGGCGTCGCTTTCGGATAAGGCGCTCGGTGTCGGCGGCAATCTGGTTTTCAAGATGTACCAGGGGAACGAAACCGCCGAATTGGTCAAATCGCTTAGGAAGAAGTTTGCAAAAGTGTCCATCTTCAAGCCGGAATGCTCGCGCAGCACCTCTTTCGAGTGTTTTGTAGTCGCAATCGGGAAAAAAGGCTGAAACTCGTGGTCGTACGAAAAAAAGCTGACTGCACAAGCAATACCTCGAAAAACCTTTTTTGGAAAAAAAAAGCCGTTCGACTATAATGAGAACTGCAACCGATTCGCGATAAGATATTTAGAAACGGCCTGCGCGGTTGATTAGGTTGGCGGAGCGTGCCGTTTTCGGGGAGATGATATGGCAAAGAATAAAAGAGATGGTTTGTTTTCCAATCCCGCAAAGAAACTCAAAGGGCTGATTAAGCTTGTCTTTTGGATTGCGGCATTATGCATGATAGCGTATGGCATGTATTTGCTTGTGAACGGATTGATGCACGGCGCTGATTTGGTCGATCTCCTTATAGAAGTCGCCATAAGCGTCATTTGCATGCCTGTTGCCTTGTATTTGGCGACATTGGCGGGAATTTGCTTTTTGGATATGATTTCCGCAATAAGGGAAATCGCCGACAAGATTAACAAGGATGAATAACGGGAAATTCGTTCTGAATTCCGAGACTTTAGCGGACTTCAGGCATCAATCGGAGGCTGTGATCGATGTCCTGTGCAGAAGTTTCGGGCAGGAGAACGGCTTTAGCGGGGCCAAGCCCGAGGAAGTTTTCAAATCCGTATCCGAACTTGATGTGCTTCCGAAGAAGGGAATAGGGTTCGATAAGGCGCTGTCGCTTATCGAGTCCAAGGTTCTTCCTGATATGCTGAAGGTTTCGCTTTTCGGAATCATGGCGCATTTGCACACTCCTGTTTTGCTTGAAAGCATCGCAGCGGAAACCATCATAGGCGCTTACAATCAATCCATGGATTCTTGGGATCAGGCGCCGTCCGCAACTGAGGTGGAGATTTCGCTGATAAAAAGGCTCGCAGCGCTTTACGGGTATCCTGCCGGTTCCGACGGCACATTCACTTCGGGCGGAACGCAATCCAATTTGCAGGCATGCATCATAGCAAGGGACAAAGCGTTTGCGCGATTGGGCGATGATGTCAGAAAGGCCGGATTGCAGGGCTCGATGCGCAGGATGAGGATATATGCGTCTGAGATAGCGCATTTCTCCTTTTCGAAGTCGGCGCATATTCTCGGAATGGGTTATGATAGCGTTCGCCTTGTTCCTGTGAACGGCAGGATGCAGATGGATGTCGCAGCGCTGGAAAAAGCGGTCGAAGAGGATGTCGAGGCGGGGTTTGCGCCTTGCATGGTTGCCGCTACGGTAGGGACTACCGACTTCGGGTCGATAGACGATCTTGCTGCAATCAGCGCGATTTGCAGGAAATACGGGATGCATTTTCATGCGGATGCGGCGTATGGCAGCGCATGCGTTCTCAGCCGGAAATACAAAGGACGCGTTGAAAATCTGAAGCTGTGCGATTCGATTACGATAGATTTCCACAAAATGTTCTTGCTTCCGATAAGCTGTTCTTGCATATTGGTTAAAAACGCCCGTGATTTCGATTGCCTTTCGTTCCATTCGGATTATCTTAATCGTGAGGAAGACGAGGGGGATGGGTATGATAACCTTGTGGGGAAAAGCCTTCTCACGACCAGGCGCTCCGATTGCATGAAGGTTCTTATGGCATTCATGGTCAGAGGCGAGGACGGCCTTGACGAGATGGTGACTGCCATGATGGATAATGCTCGGTATTTTTATGGGATATTGAATGCAAGCGACATGATCGAAACGCTGAACGAACCCGAGCTGACATCCGTCGTATTCAGGCGCTTGCCGAAAGACAAGGATTCAGATGCGAACGAGTTCAACAAGAAGCTTCGCAGATGGCTCATGCACGAAAAGAAGATGATAATAGGGCAGACGACCGTCGGAGGCGATACGTATCTTAAGTTCACTCTTTTGAATCCGTCTTTGAAAAAAGGCGATTTCGACAGGATGCTCTCGATTATCTGCGGTTTTTAGGGATTAGGGAGATGCTTGCCCTTGTCAAAGAGGTTTCAACCGAGCTCGTAGTCAGGAAATCGAAGTTCATTTCAATCGCAACGCCATGCGGGAGCGCAGACGAATTGAAGGCGAAAAAGGATGCGCTTTGGCTGTTGCATAAAGGCGCGAGGCACATTGTTCATGCTGCGGTTTTTTCGAATCTATCCCTGTTTTCGTATAGTGATGACAAAGAGCCTAAAGGTACTGCCGGATTGCCGACATTCGAGGTTCTGAAGGGAGCGAAAGCCGTGAACATCGCTTTGTTTACGATTCGCTATTTCGGCGGAGTTCTTTTGGGGACGGGCGGTCTTAGAAGGGCTTATGGCGATAGCGCCAAGCAATGCATCGAAAAGGCCGAGTTTGCAGAGGTAAAGGAATTCAAGACGTTGGATTTCACGGCTTCATATCAGGACATCGGCAGGTTGAAAAGGCTCTTTTCTGAAAGTGATGTTGAAATCATCAAAATGGAAGAAGGCGCCGATGTAAAGATGACGCTGGGTGTGGCGAATTCAGATTTCGAGAGCATGAAAGGGAGAATCGAGGAGATTATCAGGACCAAGATCGTCTGAATCCTTTATTTTTTTTTATTATATTTGATACTATCACGTGTTCGGATCAATAGGAGCGTATGTTATGAAAAATAAGAGATATTTGCTGCTGTTCGCACTATTCGTTATGGTTGCAATTTGCATGCTGGTGTGTTCATGTAATTTGGATGACAAGAACAATTCCGAAAAGACTTCGGTGGAAGATGTTCCCGGAGTTTCCGGAACGACGGTGATAGCCAGCAACATGAGCAGTTCGGATTTGCAGAAAATCGCGGATGCAATAGGTGTGTCGTCTGCTGATGTCAAAGATTTGATCGATGACTTCCTGGCATCGTCAGCCGCCGAGAATGGAAAAACGACTTTGAAGGACTTCCTGGCATGGTATAATAATCAAAGCAATGAAAACGGCGGTGGAAGCATCGCCGGTCAGGGCGGCACGAATGGCATCGAGGGCGGTGGCGAAAGCGGCGGAAACAATCAGGGCGGAGTTCCCGAAGGCGAAAAGCATGAGGGGGAGAACGGGATAACAAAGACTTCGTATTCGCTTTCCGGAAAGGAAAAATCGGCATTCGGCAATGTTAAGCAGACGAGCGCTTTCTATTCCCCTTCCAATGCGACGTCCTCCAATATAAAGTATTCTTCAGACAAGGTGGTTCATCTGAAAAGCTCCGAGGATTTCAAGAGTGAAGTGACTGATGCGCAAGGGTTTGTATTCGTCGATTTCTATAAGGGCGGATGCCATAATTGCGTTTATTCGGGCTGGTCTATGGAGCAGCTTGCCAGGCAGAATTATGCTGGCGTGAAGTATTGCAATGTTCAGACATTCGGCTCGGAATACGATCCGTCTTCTAAGGGAGCCGATCTCGATTGGTATTTGCAGGAGCATGGAAGGGACGACGGAGAGTTCACCGAATGGATGAAGAACTGGCTTCAGACGGAATGCAATGATAAGAGCGAGAGAACATGCGCAGATGAATACAGCGACGCCACAAGGAAACTGGATAGCGAGGGAATAGAGCTGATCGGAGGCTGGTCGTATCCTGTTATGATCATGTTCAAGGATGGTGTTCCTGTCGGAGGAATACAGGGCGGACAGCCTTATTACGATGGTGATTCCGATTCGCCTATGGCATACATGGGCGGATGGGACAAGATAGGCATGAGAGCATTCATCAACACATGCGTGCAATCCGATGCCGATGCCCCGGCGACCGGATGGACTGCTATAACTCAGGATGTTTCTCCTGTTGCGAAGGCTGTCGCGAACGGATCGATAAGGGAAATCCCATCCAAAATCAATGTTCCGGATTGGTTTTTCGGCAAATTCGAAACTGAGCGCGATGATCTGAGATGGAACATGAAAGCCAGTTTCTATGCGACGCCTGATTATATTGCCACTGCAGCAATTCAACCGTACCAGTATTTGTATGATTATGCTTTGGAGCAGGATGGCATGATTCCGTCATGGCTCAAAGACGTTTGGTATAGCGATGTCATGCATGGTGACCCAGGTACTGTCATTTCTGCCGCGCCGGCTGGCGTGTCGAAAGAGGAGATAATAGACATCTTGGATGATTACTTCGATCCATACACGAATGCGGTCGGAGAGACGAAATGGAACTATTCCATGAATCACGCCAAGAGTTATTATGGTTCCAAATATCAGGCCTGCGCTCGTTGGGGCGAGGCGGTTCCCAGATACGGCATGGAAAAGGCGAAATATGACGAAGGCAATGGCAGCATCATATATTACATCTTGGATGCTAGCGATTGGTATGTTTCGGTCTATCGCATAATAAAATATTCGGATACCAATTTTTCTGGCAGCGTTTTTGAGGTGAGGAAGGGCGGCAAGTTCAATATGAAGCACTATGAAGCTACGGAGAAGACGGTGATTGATGGTTTTGATTATCAGAAAGGACGGGACACGTATATGGAATATGGCGAGTTCGGCATGGGCGGATTGATGGACTGGCATTACATGTGGCCGTATGTGTACCTTTTCAATGATGATGATTGGAGAGCGGATTGCGGCAGCAATGCCAATAAGACCATGACGCTGGCTGAGGTAAAAGCCATTAAGGGCGAATGATTGACAAATAGGAGAACGTAACTATAATTTCTTAGTTGGTTTTGGAGGATAGAAATGAAGTTAGCAATCAACGGATTCGGAAGAATCGGCAGAAATGTTTTCAAGATCGCTTTCGAGAGGAAGAACATAGAGATCGTTGCCATCAACGACCTTACGGATGCCAAGACATTGGCGACGCTTTTGAAGTACGATTCGACTTACGGCTTGTACAAGAACGAGGTCACATACGATGACAGCAGCATAACCGTGAAAGGCAAGAGGATCGAGATTCTGAAGGAAAGGAATCCGCAGAATCTTCCATGGGGCAATCTCGGCGTTGACGTCGTGATCGAGTCAACGGGAGTGTTCAAGTCCGCGGAAGGTCCGAAAGGCGGATACAAGGATCACATAAAGGCCGGAGCCAAGAAAGTGATTCTTACCGTTCCTGCGGCGGACGAAATAGATCAGACGATAGTGGTCGGCGTCAACGATGACGAAATCAGCACGGATGCGGTCGCTTTTTCCAATGCTTCGTGCACGACGAACTGCCTTGCTCCTCTGGCAAAGGTTCTGAATGATGCATTCGGCATCAAATACGGTCTCATGACGACTGTTCATGCTTATACGAACGATCAGGTAATTCTCGATCAGCCGCATAAGGATCTTAGAAGGGCGAGGTCGGCAGGCCTGTCCATCATACCTACGACCACCGGCGCCGCTAGGGCTGTGGCTAAGGTAATTCCTTCTCTCAAGGGCAAGCTCAACGGCTGTGCGATGAGGGTTCCCACGCCTACCGGATCGATCGTCGATCTCACTGTCGAGCTTGAGAAGGATGTGACGGTTGAGGAAGTCAATGCGGCCGTCAAGAAAGCCGCCGAAGGGAAGATGAAGAAGGTTTTGGAATATACCGAGGATCCGATCGTGTCGCGCGACATCCAGGGCAATTCCCATTCTTCGATTTTCGATGCGCAGCTTACCATGAAGATGGATAAGGCCATGTTCAAGGTGTTCTCATGGTATGACAACGAAATGGGCTATTCCACCAGGGTTGTCGATCTTGCGGAAAAGATAATGAAATAACAGCCGTTTCGGCTTGGATTGTTATGGGGAACCTTGAGTTTTTACCTCAAGGTTCCTTTTTTTATAGGGGGGGCTATCATGGAGAAACGCGCAACGCTTTCGGTTTCTGTTTTGGGTTCGGATCTAACTATTATGGATCGGCATATCAGAATGCTTGAGGAATCCGGATGCAGAATGATTCATCTTGATGTAATGGACGGTCATTTCGTCCCCAATCTCACCTTTGGCCCTGATTTCATTCGCAATGTGAAGGAAAGCACGAAGATGATAGTCGATACCCATCTTATGATAACCGAACCTGAGAAATCATTGGACGGCTATATAAGGACGGGAAGCGACTATATCACCGTGCATGCGGAGGCGGCAACGCATTTGCACTATTGCGTGAAAAGGATCAAGGATGCCGGTCTGAAGGCCGGAGTGGCGTTGAACCCCGCTACGAGCATTAGCGTTCTGGATGAGATTCTGCCTTATGTCGATCTCGTGCTCATTATGAGCGTGAATCCCGGCTTCAGCGGCCAGGAATTCATACGAACGTCCGTGAGCAAGATAGCCCGCTTGAGTGAAGAAAGGAAAAAAAGAAATCTTGGTTTCGATATCTCCGTGGATGGAGGCGCAGGGCTGTCTAATGCTTCGGACCTCAAGAAAGCCGGTGCGAATCTGATCGTGTCTGCATCCGCATTTTTCAAAAGTCCTGACAAAAAGGCTTTTATCCGTGAGATCGAGCAATAGGAGCAAAACCAGATGAGAGCGGTTGTTCAGCGTGTCGATGAAGCAAGGGTCAGGGTTGACGGCAAGGTTGTCGGCGAAATAGCGAAAGGGTTTCTTGTGTATTATTGCGCTGAAAAAGGCGATGCCGAAACGAATATAGGCAAAATGGCCGATAAAATCGCATCGTTCAGGATTTTCCCGGATGAAAACGGAAAAATGAACAGGAGCATCGATCAGGTCGGAGGGTCATTTTTGGTTGTAAGCCAATTCACTCTTGCTTCAGATCCTTTCGCAGGGGGAAATCGTCCCGGATTCGATAAAGCGATGGAAAAGGGCGCGGCTGAGGATTTCTACAATTGCTTCGTCAGTTTGATAAGATCCAAGGGTTTTACGGTTGAAACGGGAATTTTCGGCGCTCACATGAAGGTGGAGAGCGTGAATGCCGGGCCTTTGACTTTTATCTTTGAATTATAGGGGTTCTATCGGAAATGGATTGCGATTGTTTGGTCGTGGGGGCTGGTCATGCGGGGCTCGAGGCCGCCATGGCCGCTTCATGTCTTTGTGATAAGGTCATCGTCATAACCCAAAATGTTCTTGCCATTGCCAGAATGAGCTGCAATCCTGCAATAGGTGGGCTCGCCAAGGGCAATATAGTCAAGGAGATCGATGCGCTCGGAGGAGTCATGGGGATGTTGGCCGATAGCGCGCTTCTGCAATTCAGGCAGCTTAACAAAAGCCGCGGTGCCGCGGTCCAGGCTCCAAGGGCGCAGGAAGACAAATACTTGTATTCGGAAAATGCGCGGAAGCTTCTGCTATCCCGTTCGAACATCACGCTCATCGAAGGGACGGTTGTCGATATAATAGACAGAGACGGCAGGGTTGTCAAAGTCCGATACAAGGAAAACAGGCGCGATGGAGAAACCGCACATGCGACGGACAAGGTTTGCGCCGTAAGCGTTCGTTCGGTGGTGCTTACAACCGGAACCTTCATGAACGCGAGGACTTTTACGGGAGATGTGGTCAGGCGCGAAGGACGGATAGGCGAGGAGGCTGCCGTAGGGCTTTCCGAAAACCTGATGCGCCGCGGTTTTGCCATAGCCCGCTTGAAAACCGGAACGCCTGCTAGGATAATCAAGGAATCCATCGACTATTCCAAGTGCGATTTGCAAAAGCCGGACGACATGATAATCCCTTTTTCGTTTCTCATGCCGATGACGAGAGATTCGAAAGCCATTTCCGATCAGCTTCCGTGCCACATTACCTTCACTAATGAGAAAACGCATAAGATAATCAGGGATAATTTTCACAGAAGCCCGCTGTTTTCAGGTGCCATCATCGGAAAAGGCCCGCGCTATTGTCCTTCGATCGAGGATAAGGTGAAGCGTTTCCCTGATCGAGAGAGGCATCAGGTGTTCATAGAGCCGGAAGGCAGGAACGC
>CAMOXM010000012.1:0-21264 GCA_946629155.1 uncultured Spirochaetaceae bacterium
CTTCTAAAAACCTCAGAGCCCGATTTCGCCTGATGCCTTTCGGGTCTGAAAACCGCCGGAAATCAGTGAAATACAACAGTATTACGTTGATTTCCGACAATCTTCCGCCCCCGAAATTCACAGGCGCTCTCTGGGCAGCAGGTTTTTTAGAAGCGCCCTAAAGGAGGCGACGGTTCATGTGGCATAGGAAACAGGATGTGTCCAACAAGTACAAGGCGATGAGGAGGATGTATAAGGAATATGTGCCTACTGGATATTGCGCTCGGTACGGAGGCGAAGCCTTTTCCGAAAGATTGCGATCAAGCCTTATATCTGTGGTTATAGACAGATGCTGACACCGATTCCAGCCATATCGAACAAGGAAGAGGGTTTGAAAGAAGCAGCGGAATGCGTAAGCGATTATATCCAGTTTTCCACGAAGGAGAAAAGATTCTGCGAAATTCAGAAGTTGCGTCTGCAGGATGATCATCATGGCTATTATAGTCATCCAGCAAGTTCCGACGACTATCTTCTTAAAAATTATTTCCATGGCGACAGGACATATAAAAAGGGTTTGCTGAGGCTTCATAAGATAACGCAGCGCGAATATGATTCTTTGTCCGAAGCGGCAAGGAGATGGTTCGATAGGGAAGTGCTATCATTTCTTGTTCAGCATGGCAGAAAATATGAAACGGTCGCATATAGCCCGCTCAGCAAAACAAACATGAGCATGCTGATGGAGATCCAGACGAAAATGCACGTCAAAGAGCGTTATATTCCCTTAGGCGAAAAAATCAGACACAATAACTATTTGGAAGATTGTTTGTATGGCGTCAGGCGTTATGGCATCAAGGTGATTCATGAATTCTTCCCTCACGATAATGAAAGATGCTTCAAACAGAAGAAATACAGATGCACCAAAGGCTGCGGCAAGGCGAAGCAAATGGCAGACAGGCAAATGCTGTCTGAAATCATGGAAACCGAAGAGTAGCCTTGGGAAAAAGTATATGGACGCAGGCCATATCCTCGAAAATGTCTTTTTTTTGGAGTTGCTGCATCGGGGGTATAAGGTTTCCGTTGGGAAAAACGGTGGGCTTGAAATTGATTTCGTGGCGCAAAAAACGGCAGGAACGCTTATGTTCAAGTAGCCGCATCAATAGGAGAGCCTACGACTTTGCAACGTGAAATAAGACCCCTGAAAAAGGATTTTTTTAAAGTTCTTTAAGGCATGTTTTTGTTTTGTTTCTCGAAAACAGTATAATCAAGTCGAAAACCAGACACTGTGTCGAATCGATGCGGGTCTGCTGCAGGAGTATTATGACGAGGGTTGCGAAAGATACGAATTGGGTTGCCATGTCCGTTTCCATGACAGAGCTTGGCGTTTACTTGGATTGGATTAAGGATTTATCGTCAACCGCATACGACATACCTTATTTGTTTGCGCTTCCGTCTGGAACGGACTTGAACAAATTGACGGATTCTCTGAACAAGGTTTTTCGTGCGCATAGGAATCTTTTGTCGCATTTTCGCGCCAATGCCGATGGCACCATTTCCCGCTTGGTTCCGAATTGCGATTCCAGCGAAATAGCAGTAGATATAAGCTATGACGATGGCGAACCGGATTTAAACAGGCTCGTGAAGCCATTTTCGGATTCCGAGGGCGATTTGTATCGCATTCATATCATCAGGAGCGCCGCCAAGTCGTATCTATTCATCCAAATGCATCATCTGGTTTTCGACGGCGCTTCCGCAATGGTCTTCATAAGGGATCTTAACCGGGCTTATGCCGGAGGTTCGCTGGAAGAAGAGAGCGTGACCGCCGGCATGTTTGCCGAAAAAGAGAGCGAGAGCCGCAAAAGCGAAGCATTTTTCGCCGCGCAAAGATGGTATGACGATCTGCTTTCAGGGGTCGATAGCTCCAGCGAGCCGTATCATGACAAGGAGTGCGGAGAGCGAAGGGCTGCCTATGAATCGATTTCGCTGGATATGGATTCCAATCGGCTTCGGGATGTTGCTCGCAAACTTGGAATCAAAACCAGCACGTTTTTCACATGCGTCTTCGGGTATGTCCTCAGTCGTTTTTCGGGTTCCAAGGAAGCCTTGTTCGCTTCGATATGCGCAGGCCGTTTCCCTGAGGTTGCCAATGACATAGGGTTGTTTGTAAAGACGTTTCCCGTCTTGGAGCGCTTTGACGGGAACGAGCGAATTTCAGATCATATTAGAAAAACCGATGAGCAAATTGCCTGCCATAGGAAAAACGGCTTGTTCTCTTTTGCGGATGCTTGCTCGAAATACAATCTTTCGATTCCCGCTATGTTCGCATACCAGGGGGAAAACGAGTCCGAGGTCGATTTTCTCGGCGGCAAGACAGCCTTGAAATACATTCTTCCTGATAATCCTAGAAACGATCTTCTCGGGGAAGCCCTCAGCTGCAACGGGGAATACGTTTTCAGGTTATCATATCGAACCGATTTATACGAAAAAGGCACTGCGGAAAGCTTTACGCAATGCTATAGGAAAATCGCGCATGAGTTCATGAGCAAGCTGGATGGGGGTTTTTCAGACGTCGATATGGCATCGGAAAGCCAAAGGCGCTTGCTCGACGCCTTTTTGCCTAAAAGCGAAGCGCAATCCGGTCCTAATGATATTATTACGCTTTTCAGGCAGCAGGCGCAGAAGCATCCTGATGCTGTTGCTTTGATAATCGGAGATGTCAAAAGGACCTATGCGGAGGTCGATTGTCTTTCGGATCGCATCGCAGGTTATCTTATCGGAAAAGGCATCGGACGCGGAAGCACGGTGTCCATCCTGATACATCGCAACGAATACATGGTCATAGCGTCGCTCGGCGCTCTGAAGTCGGGAGCCGGATACCAGCCTTTGGACCCTTCGTATCCGCCTGAAAGACTGCTTTTCATGGTGCAGGACGCTAAAGCAAGCATGGTGATAGCCGATGAGGATCTGACGCCCTTGATAAGCGGATATAAAGGGCAATTCCTGCTTACCAAGGACATTCCTTCTCTGCCGCCTTCTGACAAAAGCTTCAGCATCCCCGCAATTTGCGGGGACGACGTTTTCACGCTTCTTTACACTTCGGGTTCTACCGGCGTTCCGAAGGGGGTTGTCTTGGAACATGGCAACTTGGCGAATTTTTGCAGGCATTACCAGAAAGAGTTCGGCATGGGAGTCGGAACGGTTAATGCTGCGTATGCCAGTTATGGATTCGATGCCAACATGATGGACATGTATCCTGCTCTCACTTGCGGCGGAACCGTTTGCGTGGTTCCGGAGGAGATCAGGCTGGATTTCCAGGCAATGGGCGAATATTACGAGAAGAACAACGTCGCGGTTTCCTTTTTGACGACTCAAGTGGGAAGGCAATTCGCAACGTCTCCTTTCAGGCCGTCGTGTCTCAAGCATTTGATGGTAGGCGGCGAGAAGCTTGTTCCTTTGGCGCCGCCGGAAGGGCTGGATTTCAGAAACATATACGGACCTACGGAATGCACGATATTCGTAACTTGCAAAGCCGTTGATAAGGAGTACTTGCGCATTCCGATAGGAAAGTCTTTCGCAGGGGCTGCCCTTTATGTCGTGGACGAATGCGGACGCAGGGTTCCGCCATGCGTTCCAGGCGAGCTTTGGATAGCGGGCAGGTGCGTAGGCAGGGGATATTTGAATCGTCCCGAACAGAATGAGAAGAGCTTTGCTAAGAATCCTTTTTCCAAAGAGGCCGGCTATGAACGCGTCTATCGCACCGGCGATGTCGTACGAATTCTGCCGAATGGCGAAATAGATTTTCTCGGCAGGAACGATGGGCAGGTCAAGGTGCGCGGATTCAGAATCGAGCTTTCGGAAGTCGAGGGTGTAATTCGCGAATATCCTGGGATAAAGGATGCTTGCGTTCATGCTTGGGATATGGGCGAAGCCGGCAAGATGATAGCCGCTTATGTCGTGAGCGATGATAAGGTCGATGCGAAGGCGATCAGGTCTTTCATACTCGAGCGCAAACCGCCGTATATGGTTCCGGCATCGATTGCGCAGCTCGATAGCATACCTCTCAACCAGAACGGAAAAGTCAATCGCAGGATGCTTCCAAAGCCGTCGTCCGCTTCCGTTTCACAAGGTTCCGACATTGCAGCGAAGCGGGAGGACAATGTGCTTGAGGCGGAGCTGAAAAGAGCTATTTCCGAGATAACCGGCTCAGGCGATGTTCCTTATGATGTCCCGCTCGAATATGCAGGGCTTACGAGCATAGGCATGATACGCTTGTCTGCGTTCCTTTACAATAAGTTCGGAATAAGCCTTGGATCAAAGGAATTGAAAGGCAAGGGCCTGTTGGAGCTGGAGAACGAGGTCTTGAAGGCTTGGATGGAGTGCGGTGTTCAACCGCTTGCGGCGGATGGCGCTCGCGCCAAGGCCGATGTCTTCGAACCTTATCCTCTGAGCGCCGCGCAGCTTGGAATATACATGGAATGCATGAAAGAGCCGGAGAGCACGTCCTACAACATCCCTGTGGTATTGGAATTCGTCAAAGAGACGGACGCGGAAAAATTGGCGCAGGCGGTTGCTGCTGTGATTAAAGCTCATGCTTCCGTGAACGTTCATTTCGAAACGATCGACAGTCAGGTCATGGTGGTGGCGAACGATTCCGATGAAATCGAAATTCCGATTTTCGATATGTCTCAAGCGGAGAAAGATAAATATAAAGCGGAGTTCTCCAAGGCGTTTCATCTGAACAAAGGGCCTTTGTATTCTTTTGCGATAATAAGAAGCGCGGAATCGGTTTGCCTTGTTTTGGATTTTCATCATCTCGTATTCGACGGATATTCCCTCGATTTGTTCTTCGGGGACTTGTCTGATGAATTGTCCGGAAGGCACCTTGCGGCGGAAGGAGCGAACTATGCGGATTTCGTGAAGTGGCAGCAGGGAATGCTCGGCGGCGAGGCTGCAATAGAATTCGACAGGTATTTTGCAGGAATTTTCGAAAAGTTCGAGTCGCCTTCGCAGATAACGCCGGACAAGCCGAAGTCCGATGCTCCGGGCAAGAGCAGGACGGTGAGAAGCGTTTTGCCGCAATCGCTTGCGGATAAAGCGGTGAAACGCACCGGAGTTTCCGAGGCGGCGTTCTTTTTAGCTGCCGTGAATTATGTGGTTGCGAGGCTGACCAATTCCGACAATGTCTATATTTCCACGATTTCGTCAGGGCGTAGCGAGGTCCGTTTTTCCAGAACATTCGGCATGTTCGTCAATACGCTTCCGCTTGCTTCGGAGCTGTCTCAAGGCGCAATAGACGATTACATCAAAGGCGTTGCGGACGGTTTTGCTCGTGCGATAGAGCACGAGAATTATCCTTTTGCCCAAGTGGCCGACAAATGGGGCTATTCCGTTAAAGTCATGTACGCCTACCAGCGCGACATAGTGCAGAAGCCGGAAATTCCCGGACTTGTTAGCGAACTTGCTGATGAATCCAATGACCTGATGTTCCCCATATTCGTGCGCATTGTGGATGACGGAGGCAATCCGGCGATAGAAGTGAAATATGATGACTCGATGTATTCCGAGGGATTTGCCGGAAAAATCGCGAAATATTGCTGCACCGTAGCCTCGCGCTTTGCCGAGGACGGAGGGAAAAAGCTCCGCGGCGTTTCCCTTCTCGATGAGTCGGAAAGACGACTGCTTGATAGTTTCCATACGGTTGAGGAGCAGGTTAGGGTTCCTGATGATGTGTTTTTCTTTTCGGGCATGGAGAAGAATGCGGCGAAGCATCCCGATCGTTTGGCGCTGATCGCCGCAGACGGCAGATTCACATACAAGGAATTCGACAACATTACGGATAGAGTCGCGAATGCCTTGATAAAGCGCGGTGCGAAAGCCGGAAGCAAAGTCCTTGTTCTTCTTCCCAGAACTTCCAGGGCTTTGTTTGCGTTCTTCGGAGCAAGCAAAGCGGGGTTGGGGTATATTCCGTTCGATCCGTCTTATCCTGTGGAAAGGATAAATCTGGTCATAGAGGATTCCGATGCTCAGTTCGTAATAACTTCGTCGGATATGCTTTCTCGCTTCGAAGGCAGAAACGCTGTCGATATAGAGGAGCTCTTGAAGGAAAAGGATGACTCGAAGCCGCATGCTAAAATATCGAAAGACGATATTTCATATATGATCTACACATCCGGCTCCACCGGCAGGCCCAAGGGCGTGATGCTGACTCACAGGGGAATGGCGCATTATGTGACTGATATGCCAGACAAGGAAATGGTGAATACGCTGCGGAGATGCTGCTCGGTCTATTGCTCCATAACGACATTGTCGTTTGATATATCAGTGATGGAGTATTCGCTCGCCCTGAGCAACGGTCTGACTTTGTATTTTGCGAACGAGGCGGAATGCAACAATGCCGACATGCTGGCTGAAAGGATGATGGAGACCAAGTCCGATGCGATAAGTGGAACGCCTTCGAGGATTCAGACTCTTCTGGCTTCTCCGAAGTTCTGCGAAGCTCTTCGAAAATACGGCAAATTGGTAATATGCGGTGGCGAGAAATATCCTGACAAGCTCATGCTCGATCTCAAGAAGCTTGTTGACCATCCGATGAATATCTACGGGCCTTCGGAGATAACCATCTCCTGCAATGAGCATGATTTGGCAGGCGATAGCATAGTCACGATAGGAAAGCCGACGCCCGGAGTAACCGAATACATAGTCGATACCGACGGAAACGAGCTCCCCGTAGGAATGGTCGGCGAGGTATATATAGGCGGATGGGGAGTCGGAAAGGGCTACAACAACCTGCCGGAGATGACCAAAGACCGTTTCATAGATTACAAGGGCGAACGCATTTACAAATCCGGAGACTATGGCAGATGGCTTGAGAACGGCTATATGCAGATACTCGGCAGGAAAGACAACCAGATAAAGCTCCGCGGGCTTCGCATCGAACTCGGCGAGATAGAGACCGTTCTGGCCGCTCAACCCGGAATGAAGCACGTTGCAGTCAAGATCGAGAAGATAAACGGCATAGAGCATCTTTGCGCATGGTTTGCCAACGACAACGAGGTTGACATTCAATCCTTGAAGACCGAATTGGGGAAAACCCTTACGCCATACATGGTGCCGACAGCTTTCATGCAGCTGGACGAAATACCGTTCACACCGAACGGGAAACTTGATTTGAAGAACCTGCCTTTGCCTTCGGTTTTCCGAGGAAGCGGAGAGGCTGCGCAAACCAAGGCGGAGAAGGATTTCTGCGAGATATTCTCTTCGCTGCTCGCTGTTGATGACGTGTTGGTTACGGAGAGTTTCTTCGATTTGGGCGGAACATCGCTTCTGGTCACCAAAGTCGTGATAGAGGCGAATAGGCGCGGATACGGCATAGTCTTCGGAGACGTATTTGCGAATCCGACGCCGAAGAAGCTGGCATCGATGTTCGAGAAGGGAGGCGTATCGGATGCTGACACGGCGGATAGCGAAATAGAGGATTACGACTATTCGGAAATCAACAGATTGCTGGAGAGGAACGCGCTTGATTCGTATTTGAACGGAGAGCTGGTTGCTTTAGGAAACGTTCTCCTGACGGGTGCTACGGGATATCTGGGGATGCATGTTCTTCACGAACTGCTCGAAAGCACCGATTGCACCATCTATTGTCTTGTCAGGGGAGGAAAGCGAAGCCCCGAGACAAGGCTTAAAGAACTTCTGATGTATTATTTCGAATCTCCTTGCAAGGAATTGTTCGGAACCAGGATCATACCGGTGGAAGGCGACATCACGGACAAGGTGAAATTGGAAGCGTGCAAGCGGCTGCCGATAGACACCGTCATAAACTGCGCGGCTAGCGTAAAGCACTTCGCAGCGGACTCGAGAATCGAAGACATAAACGTCGGAGGCGTTGTCAACCTTATCGATTTCTGCTTGTCTAAGAATGCGAGGATGGTTCAGACCTCGACAATGAGCGTGGTTGAAATAGGCTTCAAGGACATGCCGGAAACATGCAGGCCGAACGAACAGTCGTTGTATTTCGGGCAGGATCTTTCCAATAAATACGTTCATTCCAAGTTTTTGGCGGAAAGGGCGGTTCTCGAAGCAGTTGCGAAGAAAGGTCTGAAGGCGAAGATAATGCGATACGGCAATTTGTCGGCAAGGCAAAGCGATGGCGAATTCCAGATTAATTTCGAGTCCAACTCCGCCATGGGCAGGCTTAGGGCTTTTACGACATTGGGCTGCGCGCCTTTCAGCTTGCTTGATGAAACCATGGAGTTTTCGCCTATCGACATGGTTGCGAAAGCGACCGTCAAGCTGTCTCGAACCCCTGAGAATTGCATGCTGTTCCATGTGATAACCGATCAATACGTTCAGATGGTCCATGTGTTCAACGAGATGAAGGCGATGGGGTATGATGTGAGCTTCACGGAGAAGGAGTCGTTTGACAAGGCATTTGCAGACATTCAGTCCGACCCTAAGAAGGCGGCTCTTCTGACGAGCCTGATGGCTTATGCTTCCAATGCGAATGAGCGCGAGCGCAGGATTCTTTCCATGGATAGGCATTATACGCTTCAGGTCCTTTACAGGATGGGATTCGTCTGGCCAATAATCTCGTGGGATTATTTCAGAAAGTTCGTTGGGGCGCTGAGCGGACTCGGATATTTCGACGAAGGGTTTTAGAAGCGCCTTAAGTTTTCGGGAGGTATTGTTTATGACTATTGAAAGCATTGCGGACGGCGCCGTTGCGACCATTTCCCTGACGGGATGGCTTGACACGCAAAGCGCTCCTGAGTTCGAAACTGCTCTTGCAGCCCTCGGACCCGAAACGACAAGCCTTGTTTTGGATTTGAAAGGCTTGGAGTACATTTCATCTGCCGGCATCCGTCAGGTCGTGTCGGCATATAAGAAAATGAACGGCGCGCTGATTGTCCGGAACGTGTCCGACGGGGTTATGGATGTATTCAACATGTCTGGCGTGAGCAAGAAGCTGAATATCGAGTGAGCTATTTTCAAGATGTTGGCGAGCGGGATTTTGTCCATATCCGCATTGCCGATATTTCGTCTTTAGGGCTTGCCAAGTCGCATTCGGCTCTGTTGCGGCTTTTGCCCTCGGAGGATCGCGAAAAGGTTTCGGCGTATGTGCGCGAGAATGATCAGATGCTATGCTTGGCAGGCCGGACCATGATAAGGGCTTTGGCTATGGAGACGACAGGGCGTTCTGACATTCGTTTGAGATTCTCCGAATTCGGCAAGCCGTCCTTCGCATTTGAGAATGCGCCTCACTTCAACCTGTCGCATTCCGGAGATTGTGTCGCATTGGCATATTGCAACAGTCCTGTTGGCGTGGACATCGAGCAATGCAAAGATTTCGAATGGGAAGATGCTGCAGGTTTTTTCTCCGATGCCGAGAAGGCCCTCATTTTGTCGGATCGCGATAATTTGGGATGCTTTTACAAAGTCTGGACGATTCGCGAGGCGATTTCAAAGGCAGAGGGTCAAGGTCTCCCCGCTTTCGATTCGAGCGCGATTTCAATTGATTTCGCAAGAAAAGAGGCGCTGCTCAATGGGAAAAAGCTGTTTTTCGACGATTGGAATGTTTCTGGGTATTCTTTGAGCGTGTGTTCGCAACGGCGTTTTGATGCGGTCGTGTCGTTCGTTACGCGCGAGGATTGGCAACGCATGACGGAGCGGTTTTCAGAAGCGCTATGAAAAAAAGAGATTAGGGTTCAAATGATTTATCGGAAATTTCGCGTATGAAAAACAAGAAGCATAAATCCATAAGAAAATGGGTCGTCATCAGTTTTATGATTACGTTTCTGATGTCCTTGGCAATCTCCAGCGCGATTGGTTTGAGGACGGCATACAAAGATGTGATGCGGGAAGGTGAGAGCCGTGCGAGAAGCTGCGGTGAGATTACAAGCTACTTCTTGAGATATTGGGATTCTGGAAACCTGGGGGAAACTGCAGACGAATATTCCTATATGACCGCTAGAATGCTTACTCGGAACTACTGCATGGGGTTTCAATTGGATTATTTGTATGCATATCGGATCGATGTTGCAAGCGGCAAAAGAAAGTACGTGTTTTGTTCGTCGGCAGATGAGGAGAAAGACGAAAGGGCGCAGGGATTTGTCAACGGAAACGCTTCAATAGACTATCTGCTGCCCGAGGAGATGGCTATATTGAACGGCGACTTGAGCATCCAGCATATTTATCTGAGGAACCAATATGGAAACGAAACCACATGGTTGGTTCCTTATTTGGATGAGGAAGGCAAGCTCAAGGCATTCATAGGCATGGACTTCTCGATGGAAAGTGAGAAACGGATGATCATGAGGGCGTTTGCGCTTAATGTGCTGGCGATTTTCTTTTCGCTTTCTTTCGGTCTTGCTGTTCTTCTGGCATTGATCGGACGCAGGATAATCAAGCCCATAAATGCCGCATACGAGAGCATGATATGCTTTGCATCATCCGGTGAACATGGCAAAAAATTTGCTTTCGATTCGACCGGAAAGGACGAGATAGAGAGGATAGTCCTTGCATTTGAGAAGATGAAGGGCGATATAAACGCCTATTTGGGCAATATAGATGCGCTGACAAGGGAGAAGCTTGAAACCGATGTCCAGATAGATGTTGCTCGACGAATACAAAACGGTCTGGTTCCGGAAACGATGACCAAGAACGGTGAAACCTTTAGCGTCAGCGCGCTTACGCGGCCTGCCAAATTGGTGGGCGGAGATTTTTACGATTGCTTTGCGAGGGGTGCGAACGAAGTTTGCGTAATGATCGGGGACATCTCCGGAAAAGGCATTTCCGCAGCCATGTTCATGGCCATGACGAAAACCATGATGCGTGAAAAGCTGATGGCGGGACTCAGTCCTGCCGATGCCCTGAATCAGGCTAATGCCGAGCTATGCGCTGCAAATCCGGAGGGGCTCTTCGCTACGGTTTTCGCTGCCGTTTTCGATTTGTCCGAAGGTGAAATGGTCTTTTCCAATGCAGGGCATACTCCTCCGATCGCCTTTGTCGATGATGTTTCGCTAATGGAGCTCGATAGCGGGATGGCTCTCGGACTTTTCGACGACTTCGCATTTGAAAACCATACGATGGATTTTCCGGCGGGATATGGCATGTTGGTCTATACGGACGGAGTGACTGAGGCGACGAATCCGAACCGCGAGTTTTTCGGTTCCGGCAGGCTCATGGACTCCTTGCGCGGCGTGAAGCCTGATGAGAATGCCGCTAGCGAAGCGGTTTACAGGGTCAGAAACGCAGTGGAGATCTTTTGTCAGGGAAGCGAGCCGTTCGATGATATGGCAGTGCTTGCTTTCTTCAGTTTTGCCGATGCTCCGCAGAAGCGTGCTGTGGGGGATAGCAAATGGGTCGGGCTTCCGGTTTCCCTTGCGTCCTTCGATATTGTCAAAGGTGCGATCATCGATGTTGCCGGCGATAATGTTGCGACAAAGCGCGTTTTGCTTGCATGCGACGAGACAATTGCGAATGTTGTCCGTTATTCCGAGGCGACCAGTTTCAAGTTCGCATGTGGCGTGAAGAACGGCATTCTCGAAGTGATTTTTTCAGACGATGGCATTCCGTTTGATCCTACTTCCTATAAGTCCGACAGCAAGGAATTCGAGTTTCTGGATCAGGGCGGCATGGGAATCGGCATCATGCTTCAGAGTTGTTCCGATATGGAATACAAGCGCGAAGACAACAGCAATATGCTTGTTTTGAGGTTTGAATTGGATGTGTAGGGAATAGTTTCGAAGAGGTTGATCTTTTGTTTGATAATGCGGCCAATTCCGAATTGAATTCGTAAAAAGTCGAAAAAACTCTCGATAAGGACACATCCAAGAAGCGCGGAACGGGTGCAATCATCTGCACTTGCTCTGATAAGGTCAATTTGGGAAATGACCTTTTGGCATTACCCATGGAATACATTTGAGAATACTCCAGATCTTTTCCCTCGATGAGTTCGATTCCATTTCTCGCTGCGAAATCCTTGGCTTGCGTTGTGAGCCCGCTCCACGAAAAATACCAAAATCGGATAACCGCATCGTCTTGAAATCAATTTTGAAAAAACCTCATAATAAACATTGCGATTTTCTTTCGGGAAGAGAATAAAACAGCCGTTGTTGCTTGTCGGATTGCCGTGTATTTCGAGGCTTTCCGCCGGCTTTTCAGTCGGAAGGACATCTGGCAGGTTTGGACTCTGGGGTTTTTAGAAGCGCCCTTTAGACTTTCAATAATATTCTAGACTGCTTTAGACTCTCGACAATTTATGCCTGTCGTAATATAATTCCTTAGCGTTTTTGAATCCCATTCGCCGTTTGGGGTTTTCTGCGCTATTAGTTCGGGGCGCTTCTAAAAACCCCAGAGTCCGATTTCGCCTGATGCCTTTCGGGTCTGAAAACCGCCGGAAATCAGCAAAATACGACAGTATTCCGCTGATTTCCGGCAATTCTCCGCTTCCGAAATCCGCAGGCGCCCTTTGGACAGCAGGTTTTTAGAAGCGCCCTTTGCGAGACGAGGTGGTAATGGGTGCGAATCTTTTCAAGGGCAGATCGCTCAATGTAATTGCAGATTTTTCAATCGAGGAGAGGCGGTATTTCTTCAAGAAGGTTTTGGAGCTTAAAAAGGCGATAATCAGCAATGATACAAGGAAACAAGACGAATTCAGAATCAACGATCCCGATTTCGGAATCTACGAGGTTTTCATAGAAAACTCGACCAGAACCAAGGAAAGTTTCCGCAATGCCGCGAAATTTCATCATGCGAAAGTCAGCGAGCTTATAACCGCCGGTTCGTCCATAAACAAGGGAGAGAGCTATGCCGATACCTTCAATACGCTCTCAGGCTATCAGAACAGGATGTTCATCGTCAGGAGCACGGTGGAAGGCTTGACGAAATGGCTGTCCGAAGAGACCGAACGGTATTGCATGCGCAACAATTTGCCGTTCAAGCCATCTTTTATAAACGCCGGCGATGGCAGGCATGAGCATCCGACACAGGAGCTTTTGGATGAATTCAGCTTTCTTGAAGACACGGGGATGAGTTTCGATAGCATCCATTTGGCGCTTGTGGGCGATTTGTACCATGGCAGGACGGTGCATAGCAAAACCGATGGGCTCAAGCTTTTCGACAATGCGAAAGTGGATTTGGTTGCTCCGTTCGAACTTCAAATGCCGGAAGAATACGTCAGCAAGATGAGGGAGAACGGCTTTAGCGTCAGGGTTTTCCAATCTATCGAGGAATACCTTTCTCAGAAAGATGTCGCGCTCACTTGGTATTTCACCAGACCCCAGCTTGAAAGGATGGGCGATAAGGTTCTCAGCAAGGCCGACAAACTCAGGGAGAGCATAATTTTCCGCAAGGAATTCGTAGATAAGATCGATCCTAAGACCAAGTTCTATCATCCGCTGCCGCGTCATAAGGAGCATCCGACGATTCCTACATGGCTGGACGATACTTCTTTCAACGGCTGGGAGCGGCAGTCGATTAACGGCTATTATTGCAGGATAGTCCTGATAGGCTTGCTTGCGGGTGCGATCGGAGACGATTTCAAGCCCGAAAAAAGCGATAGGACTTCCATGTTCGACGAGAAATACATAGTCGAAGTCGATCCGGGCGATGGCGCAATGGAGGGGGATGAAACGGAATATGCGGAGGGCATGAGGCCTTTGAGGAACGGTCTCGTGATCGATCATATATGCAAGGGCGAAAGTCCGAGCGACATACGCAGCCACATGAATTCCATACTTCACGTGTTGAAGCTTGATGAAAGCAGAGGCGGAACGTGGGTCGGAACAGGCAAGGACGGCAAATACAAGGGCTTGATTTTCATTCCCGAATACAGGGATCTGGACACGAAGGAGCTGAAAAGGCTTGCGGCCATTGCAAGCGGCGCTACGCTGAACATCATAAGGGATTCGAGGGTCGTAAAAAAATATCGCACGCATATTCCGCCGCGAATATATAATTTCGAAGACATAGCATGCACCAATCAGTCATGCATTACGCATCCTTGTAACAGCGAAAACGTTCCGAATTATTTCCTTCGCACGAAGGACAGCCACTTCGAGTGCGCTTATTGCGGAAAGTTCCATACGTTCAAGGAAATATGGAAGAGGTGACTTATGAAGAAAGACATGAAGGATCTTACGGTTCATTACGCAAGGAGGCTTGCTGAAATCGCCCTTGAAATGGGCGCTATAAAGTTGAGCGTTGATAAGCCTTTCACATGGGCTTCCGGCTATAAGATGCCGATTTACAACGACAACAGGCAATTCCTTTCAAAATACGAATATAGAAAAATCATAACCGATGCTTTCGCTCAAATGGCGGATGCGCTTGGCAAGGATGAGTTCGATTGCATAGCCGGAACGAGTACGGCTGGCATTCCGCATGCCACGAGCTTGGCGGACAGGTTGCAGCTGCCGCTCAGCTATGTTCGTTCGTTCTCGAAGGATCACGGCCTTAAAAAACAGATAGAAGGGCTTGCAGGAAAGGATTATGCTTCGGCAAAGGTGCTTCTGATAGAGGATCTGATTTCCACGGGCGGCTCAAGCATAGAAGCCCTCAAAGCGATTAGAAATGCGAATGGGATTTGCAGCAACTGCTTCGCCATATTCACATACGGGTTGGACAAGGCTTCGTCCGCTTTCGATGCGTTGGAGCCGGCATGCAACATCTATACCATCTTGGATTACGATTCGATGCTTGAAACGGCCCTTTCCATCGGCTATATAGACGATAAGGCCAAGAAAAGTCTTGAGGAGTGGAGGCGAAGCCCATTCAGTTGGCAGGACAGATTTGCGAAATAGGTTTGAATCATGATCGCAAAGAAAATCGCATTAGGACAATTCTTCACGAAAGGCGAGGAGTGGCTCAAACCGCAGGTTATCAAATTTGTGGAGAAAACAGGATGTTCCATCGCCTATGATATTATCTTCACAGATTTGATACAAAACAAATGTGCCTAAAATCATCATTTATCTTATTGAAATTCAATGAATTATGAATGTTTTTAGGATTTTGTGAACATCTTTAGTGTCGAAAAAATAGGGCGGTTTTATGAAATTTGAGTATTTTGACAAATTTGCAGAAGATTTGAAATGCACCCCCTTGCACCCCCTTTTACACGATTACACACGATTACAAAGAAAGTGATTTTAATCCCGTTTTAAAGTATAATTCTCGTATGTTTGATGTGAAAATTACGGCAGTGAAGAAAATCTGTCACAAGGATTTGATTAAAAAATATGAAAACCCAATTGAGCATGCCTGTAATATAAAAGAGGGAGATGAGTGGATTTCAAAGGACGGATTATGCCCTCAGGGGTTCTGCCAGAGTGCATGGATGAACTTGCAGCCGTTCGTATTTGCTCTTGCATCTGGTGCAGAGAACTTTTATGACGGATGGATGAAGAATAAGAGGTCTGCGATGATTTCATGCAATGACGGATTCCGACCTGTGAGTTTTTATTTAGAGGCAGTTTGATTAACGATAGAATGATAGAGCAAGACTTGGATATATTTTTTAATAGAATAATTGCAAAGAATAATGATGTTCATCAATTAAAGTGTTGTTTAATCCCAGAATGCAAGTACAAACAAAAGGATATTATTAAAGCCCATACAATTCAGAAGAAAGGTGGTATAATTGATATATCAAAAGATGGGCATGTTTATTCATTTGCTTTGTCGGCTGGAGCGGCAAAAGAATTTTTACAAATTCATAAGAAAATGTTGAACCCAAACAATGGGTATTGGCCAGAACCTGTTAAAATAGGAATTAATAGAGCATCCACAATTAATTGTTTTTGCGGGAGACACGATAAGGAAATATTTTCGCCTTTAGAGGATGATATATTTTCTGGTTCAATTGAACAACTAAAATTATTAACCTTTCGTTCTGTTGCCTATGAGCTCTATCAGAAAAAAATCAATTCCTCAGACAAGGGAATGTTACCATTTAAGATATGCATAGATGAATTGAAAAAGGATGATAACAAAATAGGTGAACAGATATTTTCTGAAATGTCAAGCATATTTCAAATGGGTTCAGACCTGGGAAAGAATAATCTTGAAGATTTGTTTTTGGAATTATACAACGACAAAATTGATATCGATTATATCTGTTTTGTATCAGAAAAGCCAGTGGATATCGTCTGTTCATTTGCGACAGATATTAATTTGAAAATAAATAGTGAACAAATGATTGAACAATGTTTGCGAAAAGAAGTGGAAATGTTGGTTGTGTCTTCTTTTGTTAGAGATGGGAAAGGTTATGTTCTTTTATCCTGGAAAAAAAATAATAACGCTGTGAAAGAATTTGTTCAAAAAATTTTGTTATGGAATGATATTCCTAATATATTGGCTAAAATGTTTTTCTTGTTTGGGGAAAATACTTTTTTTTCAATTGACTGGTACGATAGGTTATCAATAATGAATAAAGTGTATGTTATGAAAAATGTTGGATCACTTTATCCCCCTCCCGAAACACTCTTCAATGAGCCGATAAAGAAAATAGTAAATTGGAAATTGAGTGTTTTTAAGGAATCTACTTCTTTTATTCTTTCCACACAACCTCAATTCCGTCATCCCTGATAACTATTCTCTCTACAAGCCTTTCAAATGCCTTCTCGTCAAACTCAGAAACAGGGGACTTGATTTCCTTTAGCTCCTTGAAGAAGCGCTCCGACTTGAGCTTTCTCGATTTAAGGTCACTGATTTCGGATAGCACCGCATCGAGCTTTTCCTTCGTCTTTTCATAATCGTCACACAGTGCATTGTATCTCTTCTCGTACTCATCCTGGTCCTGGGTGATGCTGGCGTTGATTCTGATTTCGTTCTGCACCTTCTCGTTTATTCCGTCAAGCGCTTTACTCAAATCCTCGGCCTTTGCCTCAAGAGGGGAGGTGTCGAAAATCTCTGAGCTGATTATCTCCTCGGTATCCCGGATTTCGTTCTCAAGCAGGGCGTTGAGCTCCCTTATGAAAGCCTCCCTGATTTCAGCCTCCGTGACGTGCCTGCTTTGGCATTTGCCGTCGCCTGAGTACTTGCCGTTGCACTGCCATATGATGGTCCTGTACTTGTCGGTGGAGTGCCATACCTTGCTGCCGAACACCGAGCCGCATTTTCCGCAGTAGATTTTACCCGAGAAGGGGTGTGCGTTGGATATGGACTTTCCCTTGGAGTCCTTCAGCTTCTGCTGGACGAGCTCGAACACGTCCCTCGGTATTATCGGCTCGTGGTCGTCCCTGACGTAGTACTGCGGTATCTCTCCCTCGTTCATCTTCTTTTTCTTTGTGAGGTAGTCAACGGTGAATGACTTCTGAAGAAGGGCGTCTCCGATGTATTTTTCGTTTGTCAGTATCGCCCTGACGGTCCTCTGGTTCCATCTGTCCTTGCCTCCGGGCGTCTTGATGCCGACGGAGGTGAGCTCGTCGGCGATTCTATGGACGCATTTTCCATCGAGAAACATGGAGTAGATGAGGCGGACCGTCTTCGCCTCCTCGCGGTTTACGACAAGTCCTCCGTTTTCTCCTCTGTCGTATCCCAGGAACCTGCTGTATGGCACGCATACCTTTCCGTCGGCGAATCTTTTTCTCTGACCCCATGTGCAGTTTTCGGAAATCGAGCGTGATTCCTCCTGCGCAAGCGACGACATTATTGTAATCAGAAGCTCTCCCTTGCCGTCGAATGTCCAGATGTTCTCCTTCTCGAAGAAGCATTCGATTTTCTTCTCCTTGAGCTTTCTGATGGTAGTGAGGGAGTCGACTGTGTTTCTTGCGAATCTTGAGACGCTCTTCGTGATTATTAGGTCGATTTTTCCATCCAGGGCGTCCTTGATCATGCTCTTGAATCCTTCGCGGTGCTTCGTGTTAGTGCCCGTTATCCCCTCGTCTGTGTAGACCTTCACGAATTCCCAGTCAGGTCGGGACTTTATGTAAATGGAGTAGTAGTCGATCTGCGCCTGGTAGGATGTGAACTGGTCATCGTTGTCTGTGGATACTCTGGCATACCCCGCAACCCTTCTTTTGATGGCTGAGGTTCCGCGCTCTCCCGATATAAGAGGACTGGTCGCGGGTATTACCTTAACTGTCCTGTTCTGCATTTTTTCTCGCCTCCCTTTGCCTTATGTGGTACTGCCTCAGCTTCTCTCCGTGCTCCTTTCTGTATTCCTCCGTCCAGCAGTCCTTGTGACCAGTAAGCTCGAAGTGCCTTGTCTCTTTCCTGCCGTCCCTGAACGTGAATTCGAGGTTTCTGTCCCCGAAGACCGTTATCCTTTCTATTTTTTCCGTGAACACATCATCATCCATTTCGTTCAGTCCGAGGACTTCGGCCGCCATCCCTCTCAGCTTGTAGGACGGTATCCTGCAAGAGGGGCAGGGTGGGGTGTCCTTGCTTCGCGCATGCTTTTTCGACGAGCATATCCATACGTCGTCCTTGATTTTTCCCGTCGCCCTGCTTACCTTGCGTGTGTGGACGAATGTCCTGCCGCAGCATCCGCATTTGATGACGCCTGAGAAGCAGGTGAGATATTGCCTTATGTTGCTTATCACCCTGAATCCGAGCTCGCTCCTGGTCCTGATCATGTCCCTTATCCTTTCGAACGTGGTCTTGTCTATTATCGGTTCGTGATGTTCCTCTATGACATACATTGGAAGAGCGCCCGTATTTCTTGCAGAATGCAGACCCACTCCAGGTGAGTACGCCTTCTGCATCACGAGCACTCCGGTGTAGACTGTGTTAGTAAGCATCTGCCTTATCGTGGAGTCGTGCCATCTCTTTCCGTATGAGGAGGGGATGTTCCTTTTATTCAGCCTCTTTGCAATTTCGGTCATGGATATGCCTGAAAGGTAATCGCTGACGATTTCCCTTATCTGCCCGGCCTCGGCCTCGTTTATCTCAAGTTCGGTTTTGCTTTTCCACCTGTAGCCGTATATGCGGTATCTTCCGTTCGGGATTCCCTGCCTGAATCTCTTCACCGTTCCCCATTTGACATTCTCTGAAATGCTTCTCGACTCCTCCTGCGCGAATGAGGCGAGGAGGGTGAGCATAAGCTCGCCGTCGGTTGTGAGCGAGTTGATATTTTCCTTTTCGAATCTTACTTCAATGTTCTTCTCCCTGAGGGAGCGTACGACGGACAGAAGGTCGAGGGTGTTCCTTGCGAAGCGCGATATGCTCTTTGTAAGGATTATGTCGATTTCGTCTCTGTCGCATTTATCAAGCAGAGCCTGAAGGCCAGGTCTGTTAGTGCTTGTTCCCGACACCCCGTCATCCGTATAGACTCCCGCGAACTGCCAGAGGGGATTGCTCTGGATCAGCTTGTTGTAATGGCTGACCTGAGCGGAGAGCGAGTGGTTCATCCTCTCCGTTTCCATGCTTATCCTGCAGTATGCGGCGACCCTTTTTCTCCTGATTGGTTCAGGTGCTTTTCTTTGTATCAATTCTATGCTTTTCATATGATTTTCCTTATCATTATGTAGCCGTCTTTGCAAACTAATATCAAGTCCCCCGGGAATGGATGAAGGAGCTTGCCACAGGTCTGTATCTTTCAAGCAGCGCCTTGTCGGCGGCATCGAATTCTTTATCCGTGATTATGTTATTGCTCTTCAGCGCTTTTATGATTGAGAGCGAGATGAGATAGGACTTCTCAGCCTTGAACTGTTCCTGTGTCATTTTTCGCCCCTTGCTCTGTTCCACCAGGAGTATCTGCAAGCGTTAGAGCAGAACTTCTTGTGTTTCTTATGTGGAAGGTGGGTGAGTGGATCGCCGCAGTTTAGGCATATGGAATCGTTTTGCATCGCATTTCTTTTAATGTGGCTCTTGACTGTATTTGCAGACAGACCGAGTTTTGCTGCTATCGACTTGTATCCCATACCCTGTGATGAAAGTGTGTTTATTTTTTGTTTCTGTATATCTGTCATTTTCTTTCCTCTACTTATTACCGGTGTTGAGAAGAGAAAATTTCCGGAATTGTTTGTGGGTAAGCGAGAAATGATGGCATTGGTTTGTTATGTCTTTATGTTCCCACATTCAAATAGAAGATGACTGGCTTACAACTCGTTCTGACCTTAAAATGCTACCTGTGGTTCTCCTATTAATCTTGTTTGCCACTTATTGGAACGAGTCCATACTTTATGCTTCTTAAAAAGAATAAAAATGCTTTGTTTGTTTTGCTGTCGTGCGAAGTTGTTGTATAATTTAGTTGTATAATTTATCTGAATAGACGAGGTGCGAAATGATTAGGACGGAATTAGAAACATTTACCGACGAATATGGAAATGCAAGAGGCGACATAATTCAAGAGGATTCGCTAATAAAAGAATTCAATGAGAAAATAGAAAATACGAATTTCCATATCTATGGACTGTATGGCGGATGGGGAACCGGTAAAACCACCTTTGTAAAACTGTGGGAAAGACGGGTGGATGGAAACAAGAATTCTGTAATTCATATTGATGCTTTCGAGAAGGACTACATTCAGGATCCATTTGGAATTTTATTCTCCGCTTTCAAGAAATTCATGAAGGACAATGGAATATCGCAAAGCGATGCGAAAGGCTTAATTGATTGTGCGAAGAAAGTGGCTTTTGCATCCTTGAAGGGGATGGGTACCGTGTTGATAAATCGTTTTATTGGCGAGGAAAACCTGAAAGTCTTCGCAGATTCATTTTTGGATAATTTCGATTACAACATCAAAGACAATGAGGTTGACATTTGCGAAGAATTAAAGGATTCATTGAAAAAAATATTAGAAAAAACAGGTGGCAAGAAGCTGTATATCGTCATAGATGAGCTTGATAGGTGCCGTCCTGATTTTGCCCTTGAGATGCTGGAAAGGATAAAGCATATCTTTGCGATTGACGGGGTCAAATTCGTATTGGTGTACAATCCAATTCTATTCAAAGGGATAGTGATGAAAAAATACGGATGCTTATCCGAAGAATCGGAATCATACTTCAGCAAGTTCATAGAATATGAGATTCCCTTTTCAGTTAATCAGAAACTTAGGGAGTATATTGATTACGAAGTGGGGGTTCTAAGCAATCAGGGCTGTCTTTTGGACTCTAATGTAGTTGGATATATTCGTGGCTTTAGTAGCTCAATAGCTAAGGTTTTATCATATTATGGTGTGTTTTCCCTTCGGCAAATAAGCAAATTCATTTCTTCAGTAAAGATTTTGGAAGATTATGGTGATACTATAAATGTTAAATTTTCCTTGGCTATTTGCCTATTGAAAATGATAAACAAGGAAGAATGTGATGGAATCATTGATTATTTGAGGAAAAATAATAATTT
>CAMOXM010000013.1:0-21172 GCA_946629155.1 uncultured Spirochaetaceae bacterium
GTCTGCCCGGCAGAAACGGCAACAGGAAGGGCAGCAGGAGCACGAGCGACCGCACGAAGCCGATCCGCCCGATTTCCTGCTCCTGATCACCGATGCTATGGCAGCTGCGACAATTATTGCCAAAATCGCTATGACTACCGCATTCCCCATAACAATCCATTCTCTCCTATTTCAAATCGTTAGCGTATTTGTTGGGCCTGATGAGAAGGTATGCGAAATACCCTAAAACCGCCAAACCGCACGCAAAACCCAAAACCGATAAAACGCCGATTCCGGAACCGATGGCCGTCAGTCTGATGAACGAACCTATCTGATTCACCATAAACGCCACGGCATAAGCAAAGCCGCATTCGTATCCGACCGCTATCCAAAACCACTTCCTGCTGTTCATCTCACCTTTGATGACGCCCATAGCCGCAAAGCACGGTGCGCACAGCAAATTGAATGCCAAAAACGAATATCCCGTTATTGAATTGAAGGACGAGCCTATGCCTCCCGCAACTGCGTTATAAAGGATGGTCAGCGTAGCGACGATGTTTTCCTTGGCCACAAGACCCGTCATGGACGCAACCGCAGCCTGCCATGTCCCCCACCCCAAAGGTGCGAACAGCCATGAAAACGCCTTTCCGATGCATGCGATTATACTGAAGGAAATCTCCTCGTCTTCCAAGAACCTGAAAATGCCATCCGCCACCCCGAAGTGCGATAATGTCCAAACCGCTATGGTCGATAGCATAATGAGCGTTCCCGCTTTCCGAACATAAGCGCTTGTCCTGTCCCACACGGAATGAAGCACGCCTTTCAGCCTAGGCCAATGGTATGCCGGAAGCTCCATAACGAAAGGCGATACCTCACCTGCCAGGCCTTTGGTTTTCTTCAATGTGATTCCCGACACCACGATTGCGGCTATCCCGAGGAAATACGCGCTAGTCGAAACCCATGCGGAACCTCCGAAAATCGCTCCGGCGATTAACGCTATGAAAGGCAGTTTTGCGCTGCAAGGAATAAAAGTCGTCGTCATTATCGTTATCTTCCTATCCCTCTCGCTTTCTATCGTCCTAGCAGACATTATACCCGGAACGCCGCAACCCGTGGCCACCAAGATCGGTATGAAAGATCTGCCGGACAATCCGAACTTCCTGAACAGCCTGTCCATGACAAATGCGATTCTCGCCATGTATCCGCAAGCTTCCAAGCATGATAGCAATATGAAAAGCACCGCTATCTGCGGCAGAAATCCCAAAACCGCTCCTACGCCGCCTATGATGCCATCGACAACCAGCCCCTGCAGCCAAGCAGAGGCACCGGCTACTTCAAGCCATCCCGAAACCACGTCAGGAACAGACCTCACCCATAGCCCGTAATCGGACGGAACAGGCTCTTCCGCTTCCTTTGCCTCCATGTAATCAGAGTGAGTGACACGAATCACGTCGCTGACAAGTCCGGTTTCTTCATCGATCAGTTCGGCTTCGACCGTCAAATCGCATGCAAAGTCCGCCTCCAAACCATTTCGCTCTGCTTCTCGCGCGAAAGACTCCGCCATAGCGGACTTTACTGCAAATTCCTCAGCAGCTTCGTCATAAGCAGACCTGCCTTTTCCGAATAAGAACCATCCTTCGCCGAACAGCCCGTCGTTCGCCCAATCGGTGCACTTCGTTCCAAGCGCATTCGGCGACATGGAAAGGAAATAGACGCAGAACATGACCAAAACGAATATCGGCAATGCGAAAATCCTGTTCGTCACAATCCTGTCTATCTTATCGGAAATCGATAATCCGCCTTTGTTTTTTTTGATATAGCAGCTTTTGATTATCGCGGAAACGCGTATGTACCTCTCATTGGTGACAATGGATTCGGCATCATCGTCAAGCTCCTTTTCGATCTCCTTGATATGCGCCTCGATATCGGACATCGTCTGCTCCGAAATGTTCAAGGCCTCGGTTGCTTTGCTATCGCGCTCGAATATCTTAACCGCGTACCACCTATGACGCCGAGCGTCTATTTTCGAAAGCGCATGCTCCTCTATATGCGCAAGCGCGTGCTCAACAGGCCCCGAAAAAGAATGCATTGGAGGCGCTTTATCGGTATTCGCCGCCTGAATCGCCGCTTCAGCCGCCTCCATGACGCCTTCGTTTCTCGCGGCTGATATGCAAATCACTTCGCACCCTAATTGCTCCGAAAGCTCCTTGGTATCAATCTTGTCGCCATTTTTCCTGACGATGTCCATCATGTTTATGGCAACTACCACTGGGATGCCAAGCTCTGTCAACTGAGTGGTAAGATACAAGTTTCTTTCCAAATTCGTACCGTCTATTATGTTTATTATGGCATCCGGCCTATCGTTCACAAGATAATCCCTCGCCACCACTTCCTCCAAAGTATAGGGGGAAAGCGAATATATGCCGGGCAAATCCGTAATCGTCACGCCGTCATGTTTTTTAAGCTTGCCTTCCTTTTTCTCTACTGTGACACCCGGCCAATTGCCCACATATTGATTCGAACCGGTAAGCGCATTGAAAAGCGTCGTCTTCCCGCTGTTCGGATTTCCGGCAAGCGCTATTGCAATACCCATAAAACCACCTCCTTCATTCGACTTCTATGATTTGCGCATCTTCCTTGCGCAAGCTAAGCTCATATCCCCTTACCGTGATTTCAATCGGATCACCTAAAGGAGCAACCTTTCTCACGAAAATCTCACACCCCTTCGTTATCCCCATGTCCATCACCCTTTTCTTCAAAGCGCCATGCGAGATTATCCTTGACACCGTAGCCGATTCGCCGCTTTTCACATCCCTTAGCGTTCTTGTCATCTGAACCTCCATTCAAACATATATTTTCCTCGATAATTCCTTGCTGATAGCCAAACGGCTCTCCTTGACCTGTATGATAAGATTGCCATCGGAATCGCTTATTATCCTGATAGTACTTCCTTCGGTAATGCCGAGCTCTCGTATATGATGCATCGACTCCTCCGCGCCGCTTATTTTCCTAACAATCAAGTCCTCGCCCATATCAGCCAAATATAAAGGCAACATATCAAATCTCCCATGTGCTTCCCAACGGTTCGCTGCGATCGCCATATCACGAACATCATCAGTTAGCATTAGACAATTAGCATTAGACAATTAGCGTACGCTAACTAACTGGGAATATTATAGTTAGCCATAAGTAACTTGTCAAATTAAAAATGTTTCGAATCGTATCCGAATGCTTATAATGATCATGTCCCTCTGCAAAGTCGGATATGTCCTTTATCTTATCGAGAATGGAATGCTCTTTTTGAAACTCATCTATCAAAAGCGGATAGCCGAACGTATCAAAGAACAAATCCACATCCTCTCTTGCTAGTCTGAGAGCATTCCGATTCTATTGGTTTGCCAGATATTTTCAAGAAAAATGCTCGCCATCGTGTAAGCTGACATAAGCCTCAGGCAACCCCTGCGGAGAGATTTGAGATGAGAAACCGTCTATGCAGGATTCGAGCAGATCAAGACAGTGCTTTGCGCACGGCTTGATGCTCGAAGCCGATTGGGCGGCATATCGCTCAAATATCTCCGCCATCGTACAAAAAATAATTTGCAAAAAAAACAGAGAACAACTAATATATAGTGCAATAGCATGTTCAGGTGATCGCATAATTTTGATTATGAGGAAAGTCCGGGCATCATAGAGCAGGATGCAAGCTAACGGCTTGATGCGGCAACGCATGTGATTCGCAACAGAGAAAAGACCGCCCGAATCCATATTCAGCAAATTTTAACCTCCTTTTATTTAGTATTTAAGTTTTTAACTTAGTTTTTCGGGTAAGGGTGAAACGGCGTGTGCAAGAGACCACCGCTCGACCGGTGACGGACGAGGCATGGCGAAACCATCTGATGCAAGTTCAAGAAGAAGCCACAGTTGCTCGCTGGCAAAAGCTTCGGGTAGAACGCTGGAGCATATCAGCGATGATATGCCAAAGATAGATGATCACCTTCTACAGAACCCGGCTTATAGGCATGCTGTATTACGTCCATATGTTTGATTGCATATGGACTTTTTTTGTTTGGTGTCTTTCTAAAACTATTTTCTTCATGCTGCTCGCCCTTTCAAACCATTAAGCCATTCTCAAAAAATACGAATACACAAAGTATTGGCATTTTTCTCCAAAGGCTTCCTGAATTGAAATGGCATCGCATCATTTTGAAAATATTTTTAGAAAGACACCGTTATGGTTTTCAATTCGGAACAGATCTTCTAAAACTATTTTCTTCATGCTGCTCGCCATTTATAGACTTTTTTTGCGAATTATACTATACTTAAAAAGTTATTTCTTTTGCATGCGGTGCAGAGGGAGAGATGGCCGAGTGGTCGAAGGCGGCAGTCTTGAAAACTGTTGTGGGGCAACTCACCGGGGGTTCGAATCCCTCTCTCTCCGTAAGCTTGCGTTGAATCGTTCAATAAGCAGTCTTTGCTGCAACCCCTTGGAGAGATGCGAGAGTGGCCGAATCGGGCTCCCTGCTAAGGAGTTGACCTCATCCGGGGTCCGGGGGTTCGAATCCCCCTCTCTCCGTTGTTTTTAATTGAGGTTTCCCTGAAATTCTTTTCTTCGCGAATGCTCGCCCTTCCGAACCCATTATACCCATCTCGGAAATCGGAAATACACAAAGCATTACCGATTTCCTCGACGGGCATCCTGATCCGGAATCGCTTCGCATCGCCTTGAAAATGGTACTTCCGAAAACCTGCTGTCTGGAATATGCTCTTTAGCCTTTTACTTTTCGAAATCCTTCGTCGTTAGTTTGCCCACGAAATCATTATAAGAGCGATCGGCATCGAGATAAGTCGTCCCATGGGCCGGCGCAACATTCTTTGGCAGCATAAAATCATCGCCATAGCTTTGACGCAGGATTTCACCGACAATTTCCTTGTTATTGATCATCCTTACGGTAGTCCACTCGAACTGAACATCCTCAATGAAACGAAAATAATCAATCGGATAAGTCATCTGCTCGACGTAATTGAGGTAATTCCTGCAATTTCGACCTTTCGCTCCAGCTTTGCCAGCGCATATCCTATCGTATTTGCGATACATTTTTCTTGTCGGAAGACTGTATTTGATATAATGACCTGCTTTTAGTTCCAAAAATTGGAAGAAATAGAAGAACCCATAGCAAATCCCGCCTGAGATTTTCTGACGAATGCCCTTGATGAGTCTTGAAATGAAATTATCGGGAACCGTATCCAAAACATAAATGTCTATATATATCCCTTGATTAAAGGGTCTGAACCTGTCATAATGAATTATTGCAGTGCTTTCGGAATTTCTCAATGTGGCGACGGTTTTGAAAAACTCCTTGTCCGTATTGTAATTTTGGAGAAAATACGGATATTCGAACTCATCGCTATGCGACATCAATATGTCATAATCATGACGCGTCATAACGACATCGAAATCGTCATCCCATGGGATGAACCCGTTTGACCTGAAGCAACCAAGCATCGAACCGTAGAATATGGAATAATCTATATCGTGTTTTTTGCATACTTCCTCAAGTTTTTTGACCAAGTCTATTTCCACCGCCCATACTTTCTTCATCTGCGAAGAAACCTTGTATCCGTTTCGGATTTCCTCCTTATAAAAATCTTCGGGAACAGCTATAGTCTTCAAATTCATTTTAAATAAACCTCTGTCATTATCATAACGAAATTGAAAAAACTTTAAAGTTTTTCAGAACCGCCGACAACAAGCTCATAGGCTATTCTATGGGAATTGCGAACGGTAACGACGCCTATGCGCTTGAATCCGCACTTTTCGATTGCCTTTTGCATCGGAATGCTATCGCTATGGGTGTCTATTCGGATATGATTGATTCGGGATACGCAATGCTCAAGCGCCTTTGCAAGCACGCCGCGAATCACGCCGTCGCTCGCGATACGATGCATTGTTCCATAAGGTGAATCGGAAATCCATTCTCCGCCCTCCACCGTTTCGTAAGAAGGATCTGCGCCGATTATGAAAGCGAAAACGGCATGGATCTTGCCTTGCGAGAGCATTGCATTCAGTCGACCGGATTCCACATCCTGTACAATCAAAGCTTGCGGAGGATAATCCTTTCCCCATTGGTTAGGATTCCCATTTTCGGCCATGAATTTTCTGGCATGTTCGTAAATTCGCATAATATCGGGAATATCGCTTTCCATAGCCTTTCTGATCTCTATATTCGAATCGGCATTCATACGCATTCCTCCTTATCAATGACTTTGCCAATGAGCTTTCTCATAGGCCGGCAATCAAACCCGTATGCATCGAAAATATGTTTTTTCGAATATTTGTCAATATGCGAGAACTCTCTGATGATAGGCTTGAGCCGGCTTCTTATGTTCACCTGATCGAAAGGGCACGAAGATTTCACGACAGGCAATTCGAACTTCTCGCACACACGACTTATGCTGCCTTCGTCTATCAGACACAGCGGCCTTATCACGCTCAGCTTCCCATCGAAAAAATTCTGGACCGGATTCATGCTTTCCAGTTTCGATCTGAATGCCAGATTCATCAATGACGTTTCCACTATGTCATCCAAATGGTGTCCAAGCGCTATCAGCTGCGTTCCATCTTTCGCCGCGAGATCGAAAAGAACACGCCTTCTGTTTCTCGAACACAAATAACAATTGAAATCGCCTTTGAAGCCTTCGCTACGCTGCCTTTCGCGAATGATTTCAAAAGGTATCCGAAGCGACTCGTAATATCGTCTGAGCATGTCCTTTTGCTCGGACGTCATCGGATTCTCCTCCCACTCGATCATCACGGCCTTCAAATTATAGCTTATCGGCAGCCACTTCAATCTCAAAGACAAGCACAACGACAGGAAAATGGAATCCTTTCCTCCGGAAACGCCGATAAGAACATTCTCTCCGTCGCGTATCATATCAAAGGAGTTGATGGCCTTCCCGCATTTCTTCAGCAAGCGGAAAACAAACGGAGGGATATCCCCTTTTATCAATTCATCGTATTTCATCGCTTTTCAGCAGGCATAGCTTGCAAAGGACACTCATATCAACGACATGGAAACGATTTTCCCTTCCTTGCACACAACGGAATACACATTGCCTTTATTCATATCCTTGAATCTGAAGCTTTTGGAGCCGTCCTCCAGAATCACGGCGCGCGAGAAAACGACATCATCGCACGGAAGAAGATCGCCCAGAAGGGGACTGAGGGTTTTGGCAAGCATGGTTTTCGTCTCAGCCGCCAAATTGTCTTCCGCCCATGAAAATGTGAATTCCTTTCGCAATTCGCTCTCCAAGCGATAGAGATCTTCATCGAAGAACGACGACACGATATCCGGAAGCTTGGAATCATCGCAGCTGGCATATCCGCTGCTGATTGAATATATGACGGCATCCTGCTCCATTTCAAGCGCCGCTAATGGAAAAACCGCTAAAGCGAAAAGCGAAAAAGCAAATGCGATTCTTGTTTTCATAACACTTCCTCTATCTCGCCTATTCTCCACCTTTTGAGCAGCATTTTGAAATTCAGCAAGAAGAACCTGTTCTTGAAAGCCGAATCCTTGAAACTGTTGTCAACCGCCCTGAATAGAAAATAAAGGACTTTTATATTGACCTTGTCCCTTGGCCTCTTGTAGAGGTATTGTATCCTGAAGTTGACGGCATCCTTGTATTTGTTGGCGCGTATATGCTCCGTCAGCGCATCCGCATCCGTACAATGAAAAACGAATTCCTTGTAGCACATTATGGAATATCCCGAAAACCAAACTCTCGAAGCGAATTCCAAAAGCTGATAATAATCATCATCTATGGTGAGATCAAATCCGCCGATGCGCATGTATTTCAACCTATCATATACCCCGATAAACGAAATAGGATAGAATGTATCCTGCAATCTGTAAAACGGATGGATCTGCTCGCAGATTATGCTCATGTACTTCACATCAGGGATGCGAATGTTAGGATAATAATTCCTGTCGTCCATTACGAAAACAGGCGTTACCACCAGCGGACTCTTATATGATGAGAAAATCGGCAGCAGACGGCTGAAGTCCACGCAAAGCGGCAGCACCGACATGTCCGCGAACATGAAGAACGGCGAAAGCATGATGCGACACGCCGCATCGATGGCTTCGGCTTTAGAGGGCTTCTTGGAAAACTCTATGATAGTGGAATCGGGATATGCTGCGGAAATCATGGATATGTCCGCCTTGCCGCTCTCGACCGCTATGATGATTTCAAAAACATCATCCAAAAGCGACAGCCTGTTCAAATAATCGCTTATTTCGCCGAAATCCGCATCTGAGCAATAGATGAGGCAGCAAAACCTATCCTTCCTGAAAGCGAATCCGTATTCCTTGCTGAAGCTGAACTTCCTATGTACCGAAAACGAAGAGTCCGTCATTTCTCAAAAGCAACCGCCTAATATTTCCAGAATCTTATGATGAACTTCCCGAACGGATGCAGACGAGTCGATAGCATGAAAGCCGACATCCGAAGGAAGGCTTCCGAATGCCCTATCGTAGTTTTCCGCCACTTTTTCGAGAAATTCGCTTTTTTCGAAAATCTCCCTTTCATTTCCTCTGGAAGCGATTCTTCGCATGCAGATATCGACAGGACATTTCAAATAGATCAGATGCTCGGGATACGGAAAATCCTTGTTGAGATCGAAAATCCTCTCGCAAGCAATATCCACTCCCTGATACGCAAGGGTGGAAAACCAATACCTATCCTGTATTGCCATGCCGCACTTCCTCAGATTCGAAACCACGCCGGAACCGCCGTAAATATGATCATAACGATCCGCAACATACAAATGCAGGATGCTATCAGCGTTCAAATGACAAGAATTGCCATTCAAAACGCTTTCGCGCAAGAAACGGCCTATGATTCCGTCGGACGGCTCTGCGGTTCTGAAAAACGACTTGCCCTTCTGACGAAGACAATCGCACAGCGCATCTATCTGCGTCGTTGTTCCGGAACCGTCGAGACCTTCGAATACTATGAATCCTTTGAGGGTGTTCGCCACGATTACGACAAGGTGAGAGCTGCAGTCGATACTATGTCATCTACGCTGCAACCCCGCGAAAGATCGGAAACGGGCTTTGAAAAGCCTTGAAGGATGGGACCGAACGCTTCTGCGCCCGCAAGGCGCTGAACGAGCTTGTAGCCGATGTTGCCGGCCTGCAAATCAGGGAAGACGAGAACATTGGCTTTTCCTGCCGTTGCCGACCCTTTGGCCTTGCTTTTCGCAACGCTCGAAACGATTGCGGCATCAAGCTGCAATTCTCCATCGGCGGGAATTTCCGGATGCGCGGATTTGAAGATTTCGACCGCTTTCACGACCTTATCCACCATATCGCCTGCGGCAGAGCCTTTCGACGAATAGCTCAGAAAAGCCACTTTGGGCTCGGCTTGAAGATATTTCCTGCATGACAGCGAAGCACAATAGGCGATTTCGGCAAGGTCCTCGCTCGAAGGGTCGGGTATGGTAGCGCAATCCGAGAAAATGAATGAGCCGTTTTCGCCGTATTCCTTTTTATCCGTTATCATCACGAAACAGCTCGACGCCTTCTTTATTCCATGCGCCGTCTTGACTATCCAGAAGGCGGAACGCAACACATTCGCAGTGGTGTTCTCGGCTCCGGCCACCATGCTATCCGCTTTTCCAAGGTGGACGAGCATAGCTCCGAAGAAGAGCGGATCAGCCATCTTGGCAGCGGCATCCTCCATCGTAACGCCCTTCGCCTTGCGCATCTCATAGAATTCGGAAATCGCCTGCGCCTTGAACTCGCTCGTAGCAGGATCTATCACATCAACGCCCTTAAGATCAACGGAAAGCTTCTTGGCATTATCGCGTACTTCCTTCTCAGGACCTACCAGAATCACCTTCGAGGCTATTTTCCCATCTGCGATGATTCTCGCTGCGCGAACCGTTCTCTCCTCGAGCCCCTCGGCAAGAACGAGCGTCCTCGCATTCTTTTTCGCCCTGCTTTTCATGTCTTCTATGAAACCCATACTTCCTCCTATGCAAAACATTGCAAAACACGCCCTGCATGCAACACGAAAGATTCGTCTCGCAAAAATCTGCCAACGAAGAACGCTTTCAGGGCGAAGCGCCCTCTAAAGGACGCTTCTAAAAACCTCAGAGTCCGAATCTGCCAGATGTCCTTCCGACTGAAAAGCCGGCGGAAAGCCTTGAAATACGACAGTGTTCCTGTGTTTTCCGCCAGTTTTTCATTTCGAAAATTCGCAGTCATCCTCGAACAGCAGGTTTTTAGAAACGCCCTAAAAAAAAAGCAACCCTGTCGGGTTGCTTGCAAATCAATAAGGAATAATCAGACCGCCTTCTCTATGAAGCCGCTCTTCAAGCAACGAGTGCAAATCCTGACGGTGCAATGAGTTCCGCCTATGACGGTCTTGACATTGACCAGATTCGGCTTGAACACCCTCTTCTTCTTCACGCCTATATGCTGACCGACTCCGCCTTTCTTCTTCGCCTGACCTTTCCTAGGCACTATGTTCCCTGTAACAGTCCCCTTTCCGCATATATCACAAACTCTGCTCATTTCAAACCTCTCATCTAGGAATGCGGCCGACTGGACTTGAACCAGCACAGCGTTTCCGCCACAAGCACCTCAAGCTTGCGTGTCTACCATTCCACCACGACCGCAAAAAGCATGATGTCAATCAAATGCGCATTCATTTGAAAAACCATAGCATTATACGAAAAATGCGACTTAATGTCAAACGCCTTCGCATTTGCCGCCGTATTCATAACCCTTGCCGTTTATGATTTTAACGACGGCCTGCTCATCGAATTCGCCGCTCGTCCTCAGCGACACCGTTCCCGACTTGTGATCGGCAACAGCCTCCTCGACGAAATCCAGTGCTTCGAGCGCATCCTTGACCGTTTTCTCGCAATGCGAACACATCATTCCGCCCACTTTCAAGACAACCATGTTTCCAGTTCCTCCCTTCGTTTTGCCGGCAGCTCTCATCGATGCGATTTCAGATAGGACTTTCTCGAATCCGTTCCGTTCCCGCGAATCGAAGCGCTTCGGCCGGTCATGCGATGCATTGCGGATTTTCAACCTGTTCAGCCTAAGCGCATTCAAGCAAACGCTAACGCTCGACAGGCTCATGGCGGCGGCCGCAAGCATCGGATTCATGTTCAACCCGAACAACCCTGCCGCCAATGGTATGCACAAGGCATTGTATGAAAACGCCCAGAAAAGGTTTTCCTTTATGTTCCTGAGCGTTCCCCTGCCGAGGCGTACGGCGGCGGCGGCATCCTCTATGCTGCTGCCGACCAGCACGATGTCGGCGCTGTCAATGGCTATGTCCGTACCTGCTCCGATAGCCAGTCCGACATCAGCCGACGCAAGCGCCGGCGCATCGTTTATGCCGTCTCCAGTCATGGCCACTATGCCGCAGGATTGGAATCCCCGCACGACCGCCGCCTTCTCGTCGGGCATAACCTCAGACACGACGCCATCGACCCCGCAAAGCTCGCCTATGCGATTTGCAGCGGAGGCATTGTCGCCAGTAAGCATGACGGTCCTGATGCCAAGCCGTCTGAAGCTCTCAATCGCAGCTTCGGAAGTCGGCTTGACGGAATCCGCCAATCCGATGATTCCGATGCATTTTCCATATTGCGAAAAAACCATCAATGTCTTGCCTTGGCAAGTCAATTCATCGGCGCATTCCGATAGTTCGTCGGACAAAGATGCGATAGCGCCTATGTATTTCCGATTTCCGGCTATCGTCTCGATGCCATTGATTGCCCCCTTCACTCCGCAACCTGCGATTTCGGCAAAATCCTCGACTTCCACTGCTACCGCGCCTCTTCTTTCGCATTCCGCCGCAACAGCCTTCGCCAAAGGGTGGGAGGACTTGCATTCCAAGGAATATGCCGCTTCAAGCAGTTGCATCTCGGAAATCCCCGTAGCGACCGCAATATCGGTCATCTGCGGCTTCCCTTGCGTTATCGTTCCCGTCTTGTCGAAAACAGCCACTTTCGTTTTTCCGATCGACTCAAGTGCTTGCGCGGTTTTCACGAGTATGCCGTTTCTTGCACCAAGGCCGCTTCCAACCATTATCGCAACAGGAGTCGCCAAGCCTAAAGCGCATGGGCATGAGATCACAAGCACGCAAATCGCCCTTGACACCGCTTGCGAAACTTGCGCTCCGGATATCATCCATCCGCCGAAAACAATCAACGATAAAAGCAAAACGGACGGAACGAACACTGCCGATATCCTATCCGCAAGGCGCGCTATCGGAGCCTTGGTCGCGGAAGCATCGGCCACCATCCGCACTATCCTGCTCATAGACGTGTCCTCGCCCACCCTCTCGGCGCGGCATTTCAGGCATCCCGACAAATCAATGGTCGCAGCGCTTACCTTGTCTCCGATGGTCTTGTCGGAAGGGACCGATTCGCCTGTCATCGACGACTCATCGACCGCGCCGGAACCGTCCAGCACGATTCCGTCAGCCGGAATCTTCTCGCCCGGCCTGACCACGAACGTATCGCCAACGGCCAATTCGGATATGCGAACGGAAACCTCTGCGCCATCGCGCAAGACATTCGCCGTCTCGGGCTGCAATTTCGCCAAGGCTTTCAGCGCATTGGTGGTTCTTCCCTTGGAAATCGCCTCCAAAAGCTTTCCTACGGTTATCAGGGCAGGTATCATGGCGGCGGATTCGAAATACAACTCGTTGTGATACGATGCCGCCAGCTCCGCATTCCCGAAGCCCGATGCGATCATAGCGCCCATTTTCAAAAAAACCCAAATGCTCCATGCGAATGATACGCCGGAACCCATTGCGACAAGCGTATCCATATTCGGAGCTCCGGCGAAAAGCGACCTGAATCCCGATGAGAAGAATTTCCGATTGACTATCATCACGGCGGCGGACAAAATCGATTGAACCAATGCAAGACCGACATGATTATGCTCGAAAAAAGGCGGGACAGGCCATGAAAGCATATTATGTCCCATAGTCACATACATAAGCGCGACCAAAAAAGCGACTGAAGCTATCAGCCGCATCTTCAATTTCTTTGTCTCGGATCCGAAGCCGTCTTCGGCTTGCACGGCCGACGAAGCCGACGCCTTCCCCTCAAGCTCGGCCTTATAGCCTGCCTTCGCCACCGCCCTCATCACCGATTCGGCGGATGCAGTCCCTTCGACATTCATGGATTTGGTGAGAAGGCTCACTGCACATCCTGTCACGCCCTTGACTTGCGACACCGCCTTTTCCACTCGCGACTGACAAGCCGCGCAGCTCATTCCGAAAACCTTATATCTTTCCATCATTTGTCTCCATCATGCGCCTATAATCCGAAAGCCTGACCTGCGAAATGATACCTCTGCCGGCAGCTTCATCGGCCTTACATCCCGATTCTCCGATATGCTTGCAATCCGCATATCTGCATTGAAACTTGGAAAACTCCGGAAAGCATGCAATAACTCCGTCCCATTTCAGCGACAACGGCCGAACGAATCTTATTCCCGGAGTGTCTATTATGCGCAATTTCTCATCGGACAAAAGCACGGAGGAAGTCGTCGTATGACAACCTACATTCCCTTTCTTCGACAATTCGCCGACCATTTGCATATCCTTGCAGAAAAGAGCATTCAAAAGCGTGCTCTTGCCACTTCCCGATTCGCCCACGAACAGCGCGGTTCGCGATTCGACCATCTCCCTCAGAACAGAGATATTGTCGCCGGACTTCGACGACACCCGCACAGACTCGAATCCTGCCGTATCTATCGCGTCTATGACGTTCTCGTCATCCTTCGAAAATTCCAAATCAGATTTGGTGAACACGAAAACGATCCTGCACTTGCCATCAAGCCCCATAAGCGTCGTATTAACGAAAAAGGAGTTCATAGCAGGAGAGTTATGCGGCGCTATTATGCACAGCATATCGAAATTGGAGCCTATCGTCTGAAGTTTTCTCTTGATGAAATTATATCTCACGAAAGAAGATTCGCGCTGCTGCCTTTCCGTTATTTTCCAACTCTCCGATTCAAACTCCAACCGAACGACATCGCCCACGCAAAGCGAATTGTCGAAAAATACCTTCTTCTTGTCCCAAAGCTCGAATCTGACGTCTTCCTGACCTTTCAAACGCTTCCCCTTTATAACGGCGTTGACGATTCTTCCATCAACCCTCGCTTGAAAGGAAGTGCTCGAGATCAGAACGATTTCGCCCAAAACCCTTTCCATATCGCTCCTTCAGCCTCCAAGCATCCTATCGGCATTCGAAAACCTTTCCGGAACATCACTGTCGAATTCCATATATTCTCCGGACGGATGATGAAAGCCCAGCCTTTTGGCGTGAAGCATCAGCGTCATTCCACAATTCCGCGGCTTGCCGTATAGGACGTCGCCCATTATCGGATTTCCGATGCTTTTCAAATGAACCCTTATCTGATGCGTCCTTCCGGTTTTCAAAATCAATGACAGCAATGTGGCCTTGTCGGCATAATATTTCAAGACGTTGTATTCCGTAATGGCGATTTTCCCCTCGTCCTGCTCGCAAGTCTCGAACTTCAGCCTGTTCCTTTCGCTGCGTCTGATTCCCGTTACGATGGTCCCTTCTGATTCGGCTATATGGCCTTCGGCCAATGCGATGTATTCCTTGAAGACGCGCCTGCCCTTGAATTCGCCGATCAGATGCTCCGCCGCCAAGCTCGTCTTCGCGATTACCATCAGACCCGACGTATCCATATCGAGCCTATGGACTATTCCGTATCTGAACGCCGACATCTCATCAATCCTGTCCTTATTAAGCTCGCAGAACAAAGCATCTTCCACAGTTCCGGAGAAATGCCCGTTGCCATGATGAACCGCCACTCCCTGGGGCTTGTTTATCACCGCAAGCCAATCATCCTCGTAAACCATGTCCAAATCGACAGGCTCCGAATGGCATTCAGGGCTGCTCTTCTCAAGCATCCTATCATCCAATTCGAATTCGACGCTATCGCCAGCGGATAGGAGCTTCGAAAGCTTCCCGACCGGCTTGCCGTTCACGCGGACGTTTCGAACGGCCTCTTTGATCCGATTGCGAGAATAACGGATGAAATTGGATGCTATGAAGGCATCAAGCCGCATGGCCTTATCGCAAATCAAAGGCATACGGCGAGCTTGGGATCTGGAATTTTCAAAGTCTCCCGTCATCTGCTCTGAACCGGACCGGACGATGATTGCGATTCGACATCGATCGCATTGGCGCTCTTCATCATATCAAGGCTCGACGCCTCATCGGATTCGGGATCGAGAACTATTATCGCATCGCTATCCGAAGCCGAACCTTTGGACGCGTCATGGACTTCGCCTATTATGTAATCCGCAAGTGCTATAAGGGCGCCGGCTGCAGCCGAAACGCCGAACTTCAGCCAAAACCCCTCCATTTGGCTATCATCGAAATCGGTGAACAATCCGATTATGGGATATGTCATGGCCGTAGCGCCGAGAGTGATCACTTCAGCCCGTCTGAGCTTCTTCATCCAATCGGGGAACTCATCTTCCGCATAGGGCTCGTAGTCGGGAAGCTTCGTAGCCGAAAAAGCAGGCATTGCAAAAACCGACAGCAACAGCGCGCAAGCTATGATTCTGATAGACACAAGTTTTCGAGTTCCCTTCATGTTTTCTCTTCTCCGGCGTTTTCTTCGGCACCTGCAACCTTCTTTCCACCGCGCATCGGAGCAGACATCAATATTATAGAGACAATCGCAGGAAAGTAAAATGTCATCAGCCTCCAAAGAAGCATCATCATGTTTATGCTGCCGCCCGCCATATCGGAAAAAATGCTGACATAAGTCAAATCCGCAATGCCAAGCCCTCCGGGAAGCGGCACTACGACGGGAATTATGGAAACAAAGGAATAGGCGGCTATGAAAGTCCAGAAATTCGCATGCGAAGCGACGCCCAGAGCGCGTGCGATGAAGAACGACGACATGAAAGTGAGGAAATTGCGCAATATGCAAAAAAAGAACACTATCAGGCCATCCGAAAAGCCGAAAGGCAATTCGCTCATTTGCCGTTTCAAGTCGAAAATGCTCTTCTGCGCAGCCTCCAATGCGGCATCCTTGTCTCCGATCAATTTCAAAGAACAACCTATCCTTATGAAAAACCTCGCTATCAGCATCAAAAATCCGCTCCAAGTCCCTACGAAAGCATAGAACAAGCTGGTCAGAGCCTCTATCACCAGACCCGCGCCGAAAAGAACCAGAAGCAGAACGCTCGCATGAGTTGCGAAATAATCCCAAGATAACGCCACCAACGCCAAAGGAAACACCGTAACCGCGATGAAATTCACCGTTTGCCTATACAGCACGAGCGAACCGGCATCGCTGACTTTCAATCCTTGCGAATTGAGCAAGGCAGTCTCTGCGGCGATTCCGACTTGAAGCGTTGCCGGAATCAGATTGTTCGAAGCGAATACGAAAAGGACATTGTACAACGACTTGGAGTACCTGTCCTTGCGATATTTCGCCCTCAGAAAATGAACGATGAGCGCATCCGCGAAAAAAGACGAGAAACTGACTGCGGCCGCTATTGCAAAGTAAAACCAATCAAGAGTTCTGAACGCCGTCATAACGCCGCTCAAGCCATCGGTGAAAACGACATACGCCAGCAGAATGGCAATCGAAACGAATAAGGTTGTGTTCCTCAGAAGCCTCATTTCCGCTACATTCTCTTTTTTGCGATCCTTTCGTAATTGCAGAATGTCGTGATGTCTTCCAAGAAGCACAAATCGCCTGCTCCGGTTTCTCCGTTTCTCTGCTTTGCGATTATCGCAGTAATCCTCTTCATTTTCCTTTTCACCGAAGCGTCGTTATAAAACTCCTCGTATTCCTTCTCCGGATAAAGGCTGAACGCCTCATCCGCATGCGCCTCACCCGAATCCTCTCCCGATTGGGAAGCCTGCCCCGCCTTTGCGGAGACCTGCTGCGCAGGCACGCCTTCGGCTTGCCTCATCTTCAAGGGATCATTAAGTATTATGACGGTGTCCGCATCCTGTTCTATGGCTCCCGAATCCCTGATGTTCGCTATGGTCGGCGTTTCCTTCTCGGCCTCTCTGTTAAGCTGAGCCAAAGCCACTATCGGAATCTGAAGCTCTCTGGCGAGAATCTTGAGATTTCTTGAAAAATATGCGACTTTCTCGAATTGCTGCATTCTGGAAGAAAGATTCTCCGGACTGATGAGTCCAATATAGTCTATGAACATGATGTCCATGCCCTCTTTCTTCATCTTGCGCGCCTGCACCTTTATGTCCGGTATGGTCATTCCGCCAGCTTCCACGAAGAAAAAGTCTCTCTGCGCAAGCCTCTCTATGGCGAATTTCACGTTTTCGTGCTCGGAACTGCCGGGTTTTATGTTGTTAGTGATCAAATCGCTTCCGGAAACATGACTGATGTTCGACAAAAGCCTGTAGAGTATTTCCTCGATGCCCATTTCATAAGACAGAAAAGCTGGCTTTATGAAATGCGAACGCTCTATCCATTTTCCGTCTTCGTCCTTGGTTTTGCTGACAAATTCCTTCTTCACCATGTTCATGATGCACGAAAGGGCGAAGGCGGTCTTTCCCGTTCCGGGACGGCCCGTGACTATTATCAGCTGCCCGGGCCTGAAGCCATGCGTCTTGTTGTCTATCACCGGAAAGCCTGTCTCTATTCCCGTTATGGAGACCCTGTTCGCAATCCTGTCTTCAAGCGTTTCCCTGTATCCTAATATGAAATCCCTTATGTTTATCAGCGAATTGCGCCCTGCGGACCTAAGGCTCAGTTCCAATATGCGGGACGAGGAATCGTCCAAAATGCCATCGATGTTGTCGGAAAAATCAAACGACCGGCTTATTATCCATTGATTGGTTTCTATCATCCTGCGCCTGAGCGCATATTCCTTGATTACCTTTATGTAATTATCGATATTGACCGCATCGGGCGAATTCTCTATGATAGATGAAACGTAACCGGTTCCGCCGCATGCTTCAAGCCTTCCCGTAGCATTGAGAAAATTCCTGAACGAAACTATGTCAACCGAAATTCCGGGGTTTCTGTTGCTGAAATCCCGCAATGAAACGAATATGTTCCTATGCACCGTTTCATAAAAATCATTCTCATCAAGGTCTTCGGTAACCTCCTCGAAAACATCTTTCGACAAAAAAGCGGCGCCCAAAACAGCGCTCTCGGTTTCCGCATCGTGAGGAAGCGGCCTGCCCTTCAAACCAGACGAGACGCTATTCGAGGAATTAACTCTGTCAATGCTCATGAAAATCCATAAAAAAAGCAGCAGGACAAAATATCCCGCTGCAATTCAAATTGCTTGAACGCGGATGCCTATTGCTGATCCGCCTCGCCTTTTTCCTCATTCCGCACGGCGTCGGACTCGACCTCGAAGGCGTTATCATCCCCTTCCTTGACTTCCTCCTTCGCGCGTCTCGGCTTTCTCAGCTCTTTTTCGGAAAGCTTCGCTTCCTTCTTTTCGGCTTCGACCACGAGCTTCACGGTCTGAGTGTCTCCTCCGTAAAGGGAAACGACGAACGAATAGCTGCCGGCGCTCTTGATATCCTTGGAATTGACTTCGATCTTCTTCCTCTCGATCTCAATGCCCTCCTTGGCAAGATATTCGCATATCATGTTCGAAGTCACCGAACCGAATATCTTTCCGGTATCGGATGCGGGCATCACGAATTTGACTTCCATATCCGCGAGTTTGGATTTGACATCACGGCTCTTCTGCCTCTTCTCTTCCTTCCTTTGCTCGATCGCCTTCATCCTGGATGCGAAATAAGCCCTGGCCTGAGGGGTATCAAGCATTGCAATCCTTTTGGGAATCAAATAGTTCCTGGCATAGCCGTCCTTAACCGTTACGCTGTCGCCTTCTTCTCCAAGTCCGGCATAATCCACATTAAGTATAACTTTCATCTCTCAATCTCCTCTACCGGTCATTATTTCCTATCGAACGGAAGGTAGGCAAGAATCCTTGCTCTTTTCACTTCCCTGGCGACAATGCGCTGATGTTTGGCGCAAGTTCCCGTAACCCTCTGCGGAAGAATCTTTCCCCTTTCGGTTATGTACTTCTTCAAGCCCTCAGGGTTCTTGTAATCAGGAAGGGCCGCGTCAAAGGCGCAAAGCCTGCAATACTTCTTTCTGTAAACGCCTGCCGATCTAGCCTGCTTCCTATCATTTTTCCTATCGTTCGAATATTTTGCCTCACCCATATATTACCTCTTAAAACGGAACATCGTCGTCGTTGAAACTGTCCGGACCGATGTTGTCATCCGGGACATATTGCTTGATTCCGGAGTTTGATGCCGACTGCTGTCGTCCGGCGTCGGAATAAGCAGAACCGCCCTGCAAGCGCTGATCCGACTGAGATCCGCCTTGCAAGCGGTTTTCCTTCATGTTCTTGCTTTCGATCAGATGAACATTGCTGGCAAGAACCTCGATTCTGGAATTCTTGACGCCATCCTGGCTTTCCCATTTCCGCTGATTCAGCTCGCCTGTTACCCCGACCAGAAGACCCTTTTCGAGATACATGCATATATTCTTCGCGCTCTGTCCGAAATATGAAACCTCGATGAAAGTAGTGTCAGTGACGAAATTATCCCCGTCCCTTCTTCTTCTGTCGATCGCCACTGCGAACCTGACCACTGCGACTCCGCTGGACGATGTCCTCATCTCAGCATCGCGCGTCAGCCTGCCTACCAATGTAACATTGCTGAAACTATTCATCAGCCTTCTCTTCCTTCTCCGACTCTTCGCTCTCCTGAAGCTCCATCATCTCGGCTTCCTTGTCCTTGTCCGGAACAGTCGATGCGGCAGGAGCGGAATTCCTCGCCTTGCGAGCAAGGAAATCCCTCATTTTCCTTTCCTTCGTCTTCCTTTTCTCTATCTGGCCCTGCGTAGGATCTTCCTTCTCCACGAACAGATACCTCAAAAGCAAATGGGACATGTTGAGCTCACACATGATCTTAGCTACGGCGCATCCATCAAGTTCGAGCATGTAGAAAACATAAAATCCCCTTTGGCACTTCTGAATGTCATAGGCGAACTTTCTGATTCCGAGCTCGTTTCTGGTGATGATTTTGGATTCATATTTGCCAAGCACCCCCTCCAAAAACTCGATGCCTTCCTTCCTTTCATCTTCAGCTTCCCTGTAGATGACCGTCAATTCGTACTTTTTCCTCATTGCAACTCCTTTGGCTTTTAAAAATTAAAATCAGCTCGCATGCCCGGCGCGCTGAAAGAGCTAGCCACAATTATGGCAAAACAGAGTAATTATATTTATTTTTGCGGAAAACGCAACCTGTCGCTACGATTGTATCTCGGCAAGCGCATATTGGGAAAGGAATCCGTCGTACTTGAGCTTGAACTCATCGGTGTTCTTGATTGCCCCGAGCGTGGTATGCAGAAGAAGGTTGTTCTCCCTGCTGTCGATCATGCAGCCTGCGATATTCGAGCAATGATCCGAAATCCTTTCCAGATTCGTAAGCAGATCGCCGAGAACGAATCCCTCGTGCATGGAGCATATACCCTGCTGCATCTTCTTGATGTGCCTGATCCTTATTTCTTCCTTGAGCTTGTCTATCACCTGTTCGAGAGGCTCTATGTCATACGCCTTTGCGATGTCTTCGTTCAGGAAAGTATCCACCGTCTTTTCGCAAATATCAGTCACCGCACGCAGAAGAACGCTTATATCGTCCTTGGTGGACTCGGGAAACACTATCTCCTTCTCATCCATTTCCTTCGCGTTTCTGGCTATGTTTATGGAATGGTCCGCCATTCGTTCGAAATCCCCAATGCATTTCAGATATTCCGTAGCCTTCATGCTGTCTGCGGAATTGATCTTCCTCGATGAGAACTTTATCAAATAAGTGCTCAGAATATCCTCATAACGATCGGTCTTGTCCTCTAGCTCTATGATCGGATCGACAAGGCTCTCGTCGTATTTTCCTATGAGCGTGAAGCTGAGCTTTATTGCCTCGATGCTGGTCTTCGCCATTGTGTTGATTACCGATCTGCATTGATCGAGAGCGACGGCCGGCGTTATCAGAAGCCTCTCATCAAGCTCCACCTCATCCTCTTTCCTATCGTCCGGAATAATGCGCTCGGAAAGCCTGACCAGCAATTTCTGAACAGGAAAAAGAAAGAACGTGCAT
>CAMOXM010000014.1:0-20700 GCA_946629155.1 uncultured Spirochaetaceae bacterium
ACGCTTCCTGAATTACCTATGAATGTTCCGAAATATTCTCCAGATGCCAATGCTGCGCCGTTTCCGACAGCATATTCCGCCAAATATTTGAGAACCCATCCGCCGATTACGCTGTAGTACGGAACTATGATCATGGGAACTAGCGCATTAAGACAGCCGCCAATTCCGAAAAACGGTCCTTCTCCAAAGGTTGCGAACGCTCCGATCGGACTCTTGCGCGTCATGCGACCCAATGCGGTTTCGGAAATCACGAACACGCATCCGACCAAAGCCACGAGAATCATATAGCATAGCAGGAAAATTCCCCCGCCGTATTTTGCTGCCAAATAAGGGAAACGCCATATATTGCCAAGCCCCACTGCGGAACCTGCGGCGGCAAGCACATAACCCAATCGTCCTGAAAAAGACATCCTGTTCTTATCGTCCATCGTTCCTCTCCTTTTCTTTTCCGACGAAATCCTCTATTTTAGAATACAAGGAATCGTATTCATCAGTAGCGAGTATTTCCGGATATTCTGCTATTATATTCGCCGGAGCCCTGAAAAGACTGCCGGAATCCGCCTCTTTTATCATGCTGATGTCATTATAGGAATCACCGAAGGCAAACACTTCGTATGATAGCGCATGAAGAGCCTGGACGGTTCTTTTCTTGGAATCCTGAATGCGTATGCGATAGTCGTCTATATAGCCATCCCTGATAACAAGATCATGGCAGAAAATCAGAGGCCAATTGAGCTTCTGCGCGAATCCGGAATTGAAGAATTCGGAAAAAGTGTCCGAAACCACGGCAACGGGACACAACTTTCTGAGCCTATTGAGAAAATCGCCGGCGCCTTCGAGCAGGTCGATCGAATTAATGATTCTGCCGATATCCTCGAATCTGACATGGTTGTCTTTGAGAGTCCTTATGCGCATCTTCATCAGCTTGTCATAATCCTTTTCCTCTCGGGTCGTGATTCTCAGCTTTTCAATACCCAATCGCTCGGCGACTTCAATCCATATCTCCGGAGTGAACACGCCTTCCAAATCGCATGTTACGAAAACCATCATATCCTCCAAAACCGAAGGCTGCTTTCAAAAGCCTCCGGTCATACCGGCTCCGCGGTAAAGTCATAATCGTTTTCTATTCCAGCGGTTCTGACCGACACGATGTCGCCGACTTTCAATTTCGCTCCCGCCGCATCGCATCCTGCTGTTCTGACCTCGCAGATTCCATCAACCTCAGGCGCCTGAAACGGAAGCCTGCACAAGAAAACGCCGTCTCCGATATCTTCTTCGACTATAGCCCGAAAAACGCCTCCGACAAACCTTGAAAGTCGCTCGAACGAAATCACATCGCAAATCTCCCTGATTCTGGAAATCTCATCGTCAAGATATTTGCCGGACAAATACGAAGGCTTCAGGGCAAAAGCTTTTGTTCCAGCCTCTCTCGAATACCTGAAAAAACCGCAATACTCGAGCCGCACGCGTTTGACGAACGTTTCGAGCTCCTTTATCGTGGATTTGGTTTCGCCCGGGAAGCCAAGCATGAATGTACTGCGGATGATGCTGCCCGGAAGAACATCTCTTATGCTTTCGACCATTTTCGCATAATAATCCGCGCAATGCGCGCGCGCCATCGCCTTGAGAATGCGATCGGATCCATGCTGGAAAGCCAAGTCGAAATAGGGAAGGAACCTGTCGGAATGCTTCTTGACGAACCTTGCGATTTCAATATCGAAATTATCAGGATGCATATACAGCGAACGAATCTTGAAATCGCCCGGAATCTCCGCCATGCATGCGAGCAATTCGAGAAAACCGCCGACTACAGCCTTGCCGCCGGAATCCTTGCCATAAGATAATAGGTCTTGAGCGATCAGATTTATCTCGCAAGCGCCGGCCGCTACGGCTTGGCGCATGCTCTCCAATATGGCGCCTTTATCAAACGACTTGAATCGGCCTCGTATGAGCGGTATCGAACAGAAAGCGCAGAAATGATCGCATCCTTCCGCTATCTTAAGATATACCGAAACAGGCGAATCGGCTACGGCAGCAGTCAGAATGTTCGGCTGACAATGAGCGGAACGCAATTGTTCGTCAGCTTCATTTGGCCCCACTCCGAACTTGACGCAACCCGCATCGCCGTTCGAGATCCCCTTTCTGCCGGCATCCTCTTCCATGGATTCGAGAAACGAATCAAACCCTGAAATGTCGAAATTCCCGATAATCGCATCAGCTTCCCTGAGCTCGGAAGCTATCTGGTCGTGGAACATTTGCGCCAAACATCCGCACAAAACGATTTTCGAACCTTTCCTCCTTATGGAATTCAGCTCGAAAAACGCTTCGATACTCTGCTGACGCGCGCTTTGGATAAAGCCGCATGTATTGACTATGACAATATCAGCCCGATCCGGTGAATCCGACAGGGCATATCCATGCCTTAGAAAAGCGTCTTCTATGGCGCTGCCGTCCGTCTTGTTCTTGGAACAGCCCAGATTCTTTATGAAATAAGTCTTAGTTCCGCTCATTTGAAACCAGCGACAATGCTTTCCCTTTCCGCCTTAATGCACTCGCCGAGCGAAACCTTGTATATATGCGGATTAAGAAGCCTCTTATGGCTGTCATGCAGCAATGCAAGCGCATTTCTGCAAAAATCACGGCATTGGGTTGCCGTCGGCACATCCGCCGTCAGGTTTCCCTGGAAAACCCTTTGAACGAGCTTTTCCTCGCATCTGTCGAAATCCTTCAATACAAACGCCTCGTCCTTGACCGGATGGTGAAGAAGATATTGCTTCGACCATGCGAACTTTCCAACGCTCTCTATCATGTCGGCGCACATGATTCCGTCTTTTCCATAGAACCTATGCACCTGGAAGGAACCAGGCAGCGTCATCTTCTCCTTGGAACTGCTTATCTTCATTCGATTGACGAATCGGCCGTTCTTGCTTATCCGGCTCAGCTTGTAAACGAATCCGAGCGATGATTGGTTCACCAGCTTGGTTCCTACTCCAAAACTATCAGCTGGCGTATTTTCCAAATAAAGCTGCGAAATGATGCTCTCGTCCAAATCGTTCGAAAGGCAGATCTTGGTATCCAAAAACCCATTCGAATCCAAAATCCTCCTGCACTCCTTCGCCAAATAGGAAAGATCCCCAGAATCTATCCTTATATTAAAGGTCTTGCCATCTTTCCTCATTGCAGCACCAACCTTCATGGCGCTGAAAATCCCTGATTTCAAGGTATCGAACGTATCTATCAGGAAAGTGCAGTTATCAGGATACATTCCATAGAAACTGAGAAAAGCATCCGACTCGCTGTCAAAATTCATTATCCAGCTATGCGCCATTGTCCCGAAAACAGGAATATCGTAAATTCTTCCGGCAAGCGTATTGCTAGTCGCGCAACACCCACCCAGATAAGCCGAATAGGAAGCACAATTCGCGCTTTCGAGAAACGGAGCTCTTCTCGGCGCGAACTCGAATACAGGCTTCCCCTTGGCGCTTTCGACCACTCTAGCGGCCTTCGTCGCCACGCAAGAGGGAAAGTTCAGGCAATTGAGAACGAATGTCTCGAGAAGCGCGCACTCGCAGAAGGTGCCTCTGATTATCAAGACAGGCTCATACGGAAAAATCACATCCCCATCCCGAAAGGAAAGGATTTCACCTGAAAACGAGAATCCCTCCAAGTATTTCAGGAACTCCTTTCGAAAAACGCCGAGGCCGCTGAGATAGGAAATATCATCCTGACTGAAGCGAAAATCGGCAATGTCCTCCAAAAGCTCGCTTATGCCTGAAAGTATGGAATAAGCGGAATGTCTCGGGTTGTTTCTATAAAAAGCATAGAACTCGCACTCCGGGTTTCCATTAAAGAAAACGCCTTGCGCCATCAGAAGCTCATAGTAATCGGTGAAGAGCCCTATCCTATCCGTTTTTCGCATTTATGACCTTGCAACCCATCATGTACGGCTGAAGCTTTTCCGGAATCCTGACGGAACCGTCCTCGTTCTGATAATTCTCCAATATCGCCACAATAGCCCTCGATACCGCGACCGCAGTTCCATTGAGAGTGTGAAGGTAACGGCTCTTCCCTTCGGAATCCTTGCATTTGACATTCAAGGACCTGGCCTGATAGTCCGTGCAATTGCTCGTACTGGTGACTTCGCCGTATTCTCCATCGCCGCGACCAGGCATCCATGCCTCTATGTCGAACTTTCTCGCCGCCGGAGCCCCGAGATCCCATGATGGCGTGTCTATCACCTGATATGGAATGCCGAGGCCGGAGAAGATCTCCTCTTCTATGTCAAGAAGCCTCGAATGCTCCTCGCGGCTCTTCTCAGGAAGGGAATAGACGAACATCTCCACTTTGGAGAACTGATGCACCCTGTAAAGCCCCTTGGAGAATTGTCCGGCTGCGCCGGCTTCCCTTCGGAAGCAATGCGAAATCCCGACAAAACGAATCGGAAGGTCGCTTTCCTTCAAAGTCTGCCCCGAATAATATCCGCCAAGCGTAATCTCCGCTGTTCCCACCAAGCAGCCCTGATTGTCTTCCAGGCTGTATATGTTGCTTTCGCTGCCTCTGGGCGAAAAGCCGATCCCCTCAAGTATCTCGGACTTGGCCACATCGGGCGTGATGACAGGAATGAACCCGTGCTTCATGCATACGGATAATGCGTATTGCTCCAAAGCCAATTCGAGAAGAACGGCCTCGTTTTTCAAATAGTAGAATTTGAGACCGCTCACTTTCGTGGCCGTATCGAAATCTATCAAGTCGCATATCTTTCCTATCTGCACATGGTCCTTGGGCTTGAACGAAAACTTAGTCGGAACGCCTTTTTTCCTTATCACGATATTCGAAAGATCGCCATCGTCCCTTATCGGCGCATCAGGATCCAAAAAGTTCGGTATGGACGAAACCAAACCCTTCCATTCGCCGTCAACCGCTTCGAGATTCTTCTCGCCGTCGGAAATCTTCGTCTTCAGCTCCTGACCTTCCGACACCAGCTTCTTCCTGACAATATCGTCAAGCTTCGCTTTCATCGAATTCGCGATTTCATTTCTTCTAGCCCTAAGGTCATCAACCTTCTTCATCAAATCGGATCTCGCCTCGGACAGCGACAAAACCTTGTCGAAATCGACTTTCATGTTTCTAAGCCGAATGTTCTTGCGAATCTCCTCGGCTCTTTCCTTGAGAATCCTATGATCAATCATATAACACCTTGCTAGAAAAACTTGCTCCTTGCCCTGGCTTTCGTTTCCTCATCGGCGGAAAACGGAATCCTGGTGGTATAGCCGCGACGCGCCGCGACTATCTGCTTGCACGGCCATTCGAAAATCGCCGTATTCCATCTGAGGACCGTATCGTTATAAACCTCTCGCGCAGCGGTTATTTCCTTCTGCAAATAGGAATTCTGCTTCATGGCCTCCGTGATCTCACCATGAGCTTGAAGCTGCGGATAGTTCTCCACCGCCAGACGCAGCCTGCTTTCCGTACGTCCAAGAGTTCTCGAAATCTCATTTCTGGCCTCGTCGTCATCGCTCGAACGCAGAGCGCCTGCTCTAAGCGCCGCCAACTCGGTGAATGTCGATTTATCCAAATCAACGGCCTTTTCGACAAGCCCGACGGCGTTTTGCAGAATCTGAACGCGCTGCTCAAGATAATTATCAACCGTTGATGCGGATTTCTGGATTTTCTGCTCCACTTGCATCAGATAATTCCCCGCATGAGTCTTCTTAAGCAAATATACAAGCGGAATTGCAATCCCCGCCGCAAAAACTATCAGCCCGACATACCACGGCAGCGACAATCCGCCGCCAAGCGACATTATCATCAACACCAGCCCCGGAACGGCGCAAAGCCAAAGGCATATCTCGAAAATAGCCGACCCCGCTCCGACTTTGACCGGAATCTTCTGGGCTATCACATTGATGTCCCTGCCGTCCTTCATGACAGGTCCGCTAATATCATCCAATTGATTCGCCATAACCCCTCCGAAAAATAACTCAAATGATTATTCTACCTTCCGCTCGAATATAATTCAAGGGCGCTTCTAAAAACCTGCTGCATAAAGAACGCCTGTGGATTTCGGAGGCGGAAAACCACCGAAAAGCAGCGGAATACTGTCGTCCATTGCTGATTTCCGGCGGTTTTAAGACCCGAAAGGCATAATAGGGCGAAATCTGGATCTGAGGTTTTTAGAAGCGCCCTCAATTGCCTAGAACCAAATGGCATAGCACTTGATGTTATCGCCCGCAACGGAAATCTTTTCCGGAATCTGATTCCATTTGTGAATTTGGAAAGACAGCTGCGGAAGAGAGCCGCTGTCTCCATCGCTAGCGTTCGGTATGCTCTTGGCAAGCGTCTTCGTAATATCGACGAAACCCCAGTCTTTCGATGCGCTATAGCTCTTCTGAGCCGCTCCCTTTATTGCGACGTTGTCCGATAGGTCGCTCATGCACTGACACAGGAACTCCACATAGATGTCCTTGAAATCTTTGTTCAGTACGCTTTTCGTAATCCGGTTGATATTCCCCATGTAGTTTTTATAGTCGTTCGCATCGGTAGAGCTTCGCAATGCCGTGACGGCAGCCAAAGGGTCATCCACGTATTTGTGAAAAGAGTTTATCGTGTCCGAACCATACTTCTCCGCAATATACGAGAAGAACAATCCTCCCGCTCCGTAAACCGCATAGCCATTCCCGGAGTTGGAAGAATCGTCGGAATCGTTGATTGCCGGACGCCATGCGTTCATAATTCTCAACCATGACCCGACAGCATTGCGATCAGCTGATTTCAGCATCCTGTATGGCGCATAATTCGCTGTTCCTTCAGTCCAGAAACTGCTGCCGTAAAGCCCTGCGGAATAATACGATGCCATGCTCGCCGGCTCTCTGGTGTATCCCCTTGCGACATCCGGATTGGTTTTCTCCGCATTCAGCATGCGATTCGCATCCATGAGATAGTGCATGTATTCGTGAAGAAGAGTATCTACAATAGAATCCACATCTTCTCCGGTGACCTCGACGAACCTGGCATTGACATAGAATATATCCGCCCCGTTGCTATCCGCATTGTTCCTGATGTTCTTAGACGAATACACTCCTGCCGTGCCTCCGGATTCATCCGCGCTGCCAACTCCGAAATCGCAGAAGATAACATAGAAATACTCCGTCTTATCCTTATCATACTCCGCAAGACCAAATGCGTCCCTTTCGGATTTCAGATAATTGGATTCGAATGCCTTGTGACCCTTGATCTTGTTCTTCAATTCATTCCAATACGCCTCATTGCGATTCTGAAGAACGCCCTCCCAAGCCGACTTGACATTCGAGTTGGAAGGAGTCCTGCTTCCAGAAGTCACATAGAACTTTATCTTGTTGTTCTCATCCGTGAACCAATACCTACCCGTAAATTTGCCTGAACCGTAATCCGTGTTATCCCATAAGTCATTCCAGTTCTGCGTACCCGAAGGAACAGCCTTGTCTATCAGGCTTTCGCTTCTGACGCTTTTCATGCTCCCGCTTCCTTTCAAGGTGTAGGAAGCATTGCCGGAACCATTATACTCGCCGCTCGGATAATGTATGGTTATCGTATAAAGACTTTGGCCGGATCGGGCGGAAATCGAAGTTCCGGATTTTGTTATCTCCGCGCTCTGGACATACCCTTCAGACGAAGACCCTCCGCCTCCCGGTTCGCTCCCGCCTCCGTCAGACGTGCCGCCACCAGGAGCGCTAACCTGACAGCTGATGCAAAATGCCGCCAAAAAAGATAAAGCCGATAGAATAAATTTTTTTCTCATACTGTTAACATCCTCCATTTAATGCCAAACCCAATCCTTTCCTATTTGGGCGAACATCATGGAACAATTCCCGGCGAACTTGCTATCCGTGAAAGCCCTGTCACCGACAAACAGCGTTCTCTCGACATCGAAATCGATCTTTGTCTTCAGATAGTCCAAGCCTCTCTTGTCAGGCTTGAGAAAACCGGAATCCTCCGCCGAAAACTCCCCATCGAACAATCCGCCCACTCCAAGTTCCTCCAACTTGTTTCCCACTGGAAAATCGGAATACACGTATATTCTCTTACCCATCGACTTCAAAATCTCCAAAGTTTCGCGCAAGCCCTTGAACGGTCTGAGACGCACGGCGCGGCTGTTTACGTACTTATACATGTGGACATCGAAATATTCGGCATCCTTGCCTGCGCATTCGCCTTGCCGTTGCAGGAAAACCTCCCTTGAAGTGAAGCTCGCATCCGGCCATCGCTTTCTTCGGAAATTCCTTCTGCCTATATAGAACCTCATCCCCACTATCGGATGCTTGATGCACAAGACAAGGAGATTGAGCAACATATAGACGATATGGTAAAGAGTGCCGTCTATGTCGAATATGAAAGTATCCGCGCATTCCGCGTATTTGCGTATCATCTCATCTCGAGAAGCCATTTTTCTTCCTTTCAGACTTGGGCCTGCTTTCTTCAGACGAAGAAAAAATCGTCTGGCTTCTATCCTTGCGCTCGCGCTCCCGCAAGACAACGCTCACAGGTATCGAATCCATTTTGAAATGCTTTCTCATCTTGTTCTTGACGTACGACACATAGCTTTCAGGAAATCCCTTTTTCCTATTCACTATGAAAAGAAACCTTACGGGCGAAATGCTGACCTGCGTGGCGTAAAGAACCTTATACCAGACGTTTCCGTTGCGCGGAGGACTGAAAGACCTGTTCCATTGCTCAAGCGCGCTGTTGAGCGATGAAGTCGGCACTTTCGTATCCAATTGGCGCTTGATGCCGATTATAGTATCCAGCAATTTCGTCACGCCTTTGTGCTTCAGGGCGGAAATTCCGACTACCGGCGCGAACGAAAGCTGCGGAAACAAGAAACGCAACCGATCAGAAACCGCATTGAATTGGCTTTGCTTTTCGAGAAGATCAACCTTGTTGAGAACAAGCACCACGCCTGCGCCGCGCTCGATGATCAAAGAAGCGATTTTCTTGTCCTGATCGGTTATGCCCTCCTGGCAATCTATCACCAAAAGCACCACATCGCTTTCGCCGATGTTTCTTATCGCCCTGTTCACCGAATAATACTCTATGTCCTCATTGACTTTCGATTTCCGCCTTATGCCTGCAGTATCGCAAACCGAAAAAAGGACGCCCTTGTATTCGAAATCGCCGCGCACGATATCCCTCGTCGTCCCCGCAATATCGCTTACTATCGATTTGTCCTCTCCTAAGAAGAGATTGGAGAGCGTGCTTTTGCCCGTATTGGGTTTTCCCATTATGGAAATGACGATATGCCTGTCATCCGTCTTGACGCTCGCGAGCCGGCGCTGAATGCCATCGAGATCATCCAAATCGAGCTCACCCTCTTTGTCGCCGCCGGCCATCCTCTCGCCATCGGAAGGCGAACATTCCTCATCCCGCCGATCGAAAGAATCTGCGGCAAGCCCCTTTTCCTTCAATATGCCGCACACCGCATCTTCAAGATCACCAAGACCTCTTGCATGACTTGCAGAAATCGCGCATACGCGCTTGTACCCATACGAATGGAAATTCCATGCGGCATTGTCATGCGACGGATCATCGACTTTGTTCACAACCAGAACCAGCTTATCCGCATATTTCCTGAAACCCTCAAGAAGCTCATCGTCCTGAGCATTCACACCCTTGAAATCCAACATGAACAGAATCGCCGACGCATCATCAAGCACGGAAAGCGCCTTTTTGCTGACAAGCCGGTCCATTTCGCTCCCGCCTTCCGAGATACCTCCCGTGTCCACAAGCCTGACAGCGTAATCCCCGAATCGGCAATTTCCATCCACGATATCCCTCGTGGTGCCGGCAATCGAAGCGGTAATCGACTTTCTCGCCTTGACAAGACGATTGAAAAGCGTCGATTTTCCCACATTCGGCCTTCCTGCTATCGCTACGGTCGGCAATACCATATCGTTCGTTTTCTCCATCATAGCGAATCCGCCAAATCCAAGAATCAGAGAACTATGAGCTGTTCCCTTTCGGGACCGACGGAAACATAGCTTATGCGAGTTCCGATCATCTTTTCGAATTCCTTGACGAACAATCTGGCGTTTTCCGGAAGATCGTCCCATTTTCTGGCATGAGACGTATCCGCTTTCCACCCTTTGAACGTTCTGAAAACGCATTGGGCGCGCTCCTGCTCCTGAACAGACGGCAGGTAATCAATGGTCTTCCCATCCACCTTGTAACCGGATATAACCTTTATCTCGTTGAAATCATCAAGTATGTCGAGTTTGGTAAAGGCCATATCGGTAACGGAATTCAAATAGCAGGAATACGAAACGGCAACAGCGTCCAGCCAGCCGCATCTTCGAGGCCTGCCGGTCGTAGCCCCGTATTCCCTACCCTTGTCGCGCAATTTCGCCGCCGTATCATCATGAAGCTCTCCGACAAACGGACCTCCGCCTACGGACGTCGTATATGCCTTGCAAACTCCGACCACCTTGCATATCCTGCTGAACGGAATGCCGCTCAATGCGCAAGCCCCGCCCGCAGTCGTGCTGGAAGATGTGCAATAGGGATATATCCCCCAATCGATATCGCGCATTATTCCGAGCTGACCTTCGAGCAGGACCTCCTTGTCGACATCCACAGCCTTTTTCAGAATCGGAAGGCAATCGCATATCCTGTCGCCGAAGCGCTTCCTCCATTTTCCGCATAGCGAAAAAACGTCGTCTGCCGAATACGTCTTCATCCCGTACATCGAAAGCTCCTTGTTCTTGCGTTCGAGAAGCTTGGCGATTTTCGCTTTCATGGTTTCATCATCGAGAAGCAGATCTCCGCTCCTTATTCCGATTCTAGCGATCTTATCGCCGTAGCACGGCCCTATCCCGCGCTTCGTGGTTCCTATCTTGTCCTTCTCGCTCTTGCTATTCTCCTCCGCACCATCCAAATCCTTATGGAATGGAAAAATCACATGGGATCTGACATCGATCAGAATGTTGTATTTTAACCCTTGCGGAAGATTGTCCAGCTCTTCGGCAAGCGTCTGGAAATTAACCACGCAGCCAGGACCTACGATATTCACTGTATTCTCGTTGAAAATCCCCGAAGGCACTATGTGCAATGCGAATTTTCCATACGGGTTCTCAACCGTATGACCCGCATTATCGCCTCCTTGATACCTGACGACGACATCGCTCTTCTGAGCCAGATAATCCACTATCCTGCCTTTCCCCTCATCGCCCCATTGAACTCCGACAACCGATGTCACCATATCACTCTTCCTCCTTCACCTTGGAAACGTCCAACTCGGCGATGTATCCGAGCGTTCTGAATTTCTCGCGGTAGTCAAGACCGTATCCGACAACCCAAACATCGTCGATCTTGAATCCGAGATAGTCTATGCTGACATCAGCTTCATGCCTGTTAGGCTTATCAAGCAGAACGATATTGCGTACCGATTTCGGCTCGCGCGATAGAAAATACTTGTTCAAATACGCCAAAGTCCACCCCGAATCAAGTATGTCCTCCACTATCAGGACATCATGATCCTTCTGGTCCTCCCTTGTATCCATCAGCAGGCGAACCGTTCCGGTCGATTTCGTCTCCTTGCTATTTCCATAGCTCGTCACAGAAATGAAATCGACTATATGCGGAACAGTGATCTCGCGGACAAGATCCGCCAGAAAGATGAAGGACCCCTTGAGCACGCCTACGATTATGAGCGGCTTCTTGCTATCCTTGTAATCGTTGTTTATGACGGATGCGAGTTCTTTTATGCGCTTCGCTATTTCCTGGCTGGAAACCAGAACCCTTTCGATTCCAAACGGCAAGCCGTTCGAAACCATCTCGCCGCCATTGCCTGCTGCAACGGCGCCTTTTCCATTCTTTTTTGTCATCAGCTTATCTTCCCATCAAGGCGGATCAACCGCCCATCACTCCTCATTCGTTCTCAAAACGGATAAAAACGCCTTTTGCGGAATCTCCACTTCACCGACCATCTTCATCCTTTTCTTACCCTCTTTCTGCTTTTCAAGCAACTTTCGCTTTCTCGATATGTCACCTCCATAGCACTTCGCTATGACGTCTTTCCTGAATGCGCTGATAGTCTCACGCGCTATGATCGTCGCTCCGATGGCGGCTTGAAGGGGAATCTTGAATTGATGACGCGGTATCTCCTTGCTCAGGCTCTTGCAGATCTGCTTACCCTTCTTGTGCGCATCCGGAGCATAGACGAGCTGGCTCAACGCATCCACCATCTCTCCATTCACGAGAATATCCATTCTCTCGAGGTCGGTCCTCTTGTAGTCTATGATTTCATAATCAAAACTCGCATAGCCTTTCGAAACGCTCTTCAAGCTATCGTAAAACTCGAACAGCACTTCGGAAAGCGGCATTTCATATGCCACCTCCACCCTGACGGCGGAAAGATAATTCAATGCGGTCTGCACCCCGCGATGCGCCACGCACAACGTAATCACCGAACCCAAATAATCCGAAGGAGTGATTATATTCGCCCTGATATAAGGCTCTTCGACATAATCTATCTTGCTCTTATCGGGATATTGCGAGGGGTTGTCGATCTGAATCATATCCCCTGAATTGAGATAGACCTTGTACCGAACGCTCGGAGAAGTGAATACGACTCCGATGCTGCTTTCGCGCTCCAGCCTTTCCTCAATGACCTCCAAATGCAAAAGACCCAGGAAGCCGCATCTGAATCCGAATCCGAGAGCCAAAGACGAATCCTTCTCGAATATCAGACTGGGGTCGCTCAGCTTGAGCTTGTCCATGGCTTGGCACAACTCATCGTAATCAGACGAGTCCACAGGGTATATGGAAGAGAAAACGACAGGCTTCACTTCCTTGAATCCCGATAGAGGCCGGACCGATTGATCCTCCGACATCACGATAGTATCGCCTACGCGCACATCGCCGATCTGCTTGATTCCTGCGATTATATATCCGACTTCCCCTGCTGACAGGACTTCCCTGCGGCTTAGCCCCAACCTGAAGACGCCGCATTCATCGACCTTATAGCTTTCTCCGGTATGATAGAATCTTATCTCATCGTGCATTCTTATCTGCCCGTCGATAAGCCTTATATGGACTATGACCCCTTTGTACGGATCGTAATGGCTGTCGTATATCAATGCGCGCAAAGGCTTCGCCGCATCCCCGACCGGCGCAGGAATCTGATTGACTATCGCCTCATAAAGCATATCGACGCCTTCGCCTGTTTTCGCACTGACCGGCATCGCAGCATCTCCGTCGAGCGCAAGCTCCTCGGTTATCTCCAAACGCGCCGCCTCTACATCCGCAGATGCCAGGTCTATCTTGTTTATAACAGGGATTATAGCTATGTTCTGCTCCATCGCCATGAACATGTTCGCTATCGTCTGCGCCTCCACTCCTTGCGTCGCATCCACAAGAAGAAGCGCGCCTTCGCACGACGAAATCGCCCTCGACACCTCATACGAAAAATCGACATGTCCCGGAGTATCCACAAGATTGAGGACATAGGTCTTTCCGTCGGCAGCCTTGTATTCCAGACTGACCGCCTGACTTTTAATCGTTATTCCGCGCTCGCGCTCTATATCCATGTTGTCGAGAACCTGCTTCTGCACGGCGCTCCGTTCGCTTATAAGCTTCGCCTTTTCCAAGAATCTGTCGGCCAGCGTGCTTTTGCCATGGTCGATATGCGCTATTATGCAAAAATTCCTTATGGATGAAATATCAGTCATCAGTACTCTCTAAATCGATTCTGCGATCCGTTCCTCAAATCGCTTCCAACGGCTGGAAAAAAAGCATATCAGCGCCGAAAACGCCGTCAGGCGTCGGAATTGTCACGCTAATGACGACGTCATTGCCTGTCCAATATGCGACGCCATATTTCAAAGGACATTCTCCAACGGCAAAAATTCCATCGGCATAGTATTCCATGTCATGCGACGAATCCTTTTTGACAGATGCGATGAAAGTGGATGCGCCTAGCGTTTCCGTCAACTCGCCATAGTCGAATTCATCTCCGGCATAGACGGTTATGAGATCGCATCCTGAAAACATTTCCCTGTAGCAGGATTTGACCAGATTTCGTGCTGCAAGCACAGGCACGGCGGTCATGCCGGCGCACCCGCAGAACATCGATTCGTAGCATGATTCGGCTAATTTCAAGGACGGCAATGCGCATGGCGTTTCCAACCCGCTGCAATTCCTGAACATAGCGCTATAGCACCTTTTCGCCAAATTTTTCGAAGTCAAAAGTCCGACAGGCAAACTCGAAAGCGAAACGCAGCCCTCGAACATCGACTCGTAGCATGATTCGGACAAATGCTCGAACAAGAGCATCGGAACCGAAGTCAAATACGGGCAATCGCAAAACATATATGCAAAACACGAATTGGACATCATGGCCCTATTCGGAGACTTATGGTTCAAAAGGCAGCGCATGTCTCCGCTGACGGACACTTTCAAAGACGAGCTGCCGTCATCCGCATCGACAGGCTCTATCACCCATTTCTTCGCTGCCTTTTTCGTAATGAAAGTCAATCCGCTCCCCCTGAGATAAAGAACATGATCGAAACTCTCTGCTTGTTCCGTTTCCAAGTTCACACGCCTATGCAGCATCGATTTCGCGGATGCGGGATAATCAGAAGCCGCATCACCGCTTGTTCCGACAGATTGCGAATAGGATGTCAGCATCCCGCTCCCATCCCATTCCTTCCATGCATCCGATAAACGGGGATTCTCGCAATATTCGATTTTTCCGCTGGAATTCCAGCCATACGTCCCGTCCATGACCCGCAATGAAAAGCCTTCGGTTCCCGAAATCCTTATGAAGCCCCCCTCATCCTCCAAAACGCGGACGGAGCATTTCGCAAATATCGATTCGTCGATGGCGGAGCTTATCGTGATTTCCGTTTCCCCAGCGCCTACGGCAGTCACGATTCCGCTTTCAGCATCAATCGAAGCAATGCGCTCATCACCTACGGACCATACGATTCCGGTATTGGCATCAGACGGATATGCAATCGGTTTCAGCGCATCCGATTCACCCATGCACAACAGCAATTCGGAAATATCGAACGACAGCGACTCCACGGAAACGAGTTTCGAGGAAACAATAACCGAAATCACGCATTCCGCTTTCTGACCGCCGTTAGCGGCGGTTGCCGTTATCGTGGTCTTTCCCGTCCTGGACGGTTTGACCATTCCCTCCGAATCGACATTCGCCACGCCTTGATTCGACGATTCCCAAACAATCCTCTTGTCATTCGCATCAGCAGGCTCTATTACGAGCTCACCAGACAAATCAAGCAAATCGGCAGCGCCGATGATGTATTCCGGCTGCCTGAACGACAAGCAATCGATAAGCTTCACGATGTTCATCTTGAAATTAAGCAATTCGCCCAGATTGTCGGTCAGACCGCCTCTCACATCCGAAAGCGCTCCGGCATCGAATGCGCGCACCACCGTTTCGCCGACACCTACCGGAATGATGCTTCCGTCTTCCTTGAAATTCAATATTCCCGCATCATCCTTCCACATGATCGTTTTGGACTCCAATGCTGCGGATTGCGTCTTGGTCAGATAATCATAGACCTTGATTTGCGGCGAATTGAAATCAGCCTTCGCAATGCAATTCACCTTGAGCCTGGCGAACGCATCCGGGTTCGAAACCGATCTGGCTTCGACAAACGTGCTTCCGGCTGCCAAAGCGGTAATCACCCCTGAAGAGCGATCGACCGAAGCCACCTCTTCATCCTCGCTAGTCCACACAAGCGCCTTATCAGTAGCTCTCAATGGCGAAACAGTCGGCATCACCATGCCGGCAGCACCGCAATTCAAATCCAAGGAGGCCGAACCGCCGAACGCAACTCTGGCCACAGGAATGTCATCCGTGTAATCGCATGCTGAAAGCAAAACAGCAAGCGTTATGAAAACAAAAGCCATGAATTTCCTCATTTCGGCGCCTCCTTTCTTCAGAATCAAAATTCGGTCTTCAAGCCTTGCGAGCGACTAAGCAATAACAGCCGGATTCAAGTGCTATCAACCTAATATACAATATTATTTGTTTTTCCTTAAAATCTCAAACACGCACAAATCGGATAGAATGCAATCCTCGCAGCGGGGATTGGATGATTTGCAAACATTTCTGCCGAAATAATTCGCAGCCATGGAATACCTGTATTGACGTTCGGGGGCAAGATTCGAAATGAAGAACTTCTCAACTTCGAAGGCATTATCGGTTTTCACGAATCCTATCCTGTTCGCCAGCCTTATGAAATGCGTGTCGCAAATGATTGCAGGAAGGCCGAATACTTCGCCGCGAACGCAATTGGCCGTTTTTCTCCCGACTCCGGGAATCGCCAGCAAATCGTCAAAACTACGAGGGACCTTGCCGCTGAACCTGTCTGAAATCATAATTGCGGCGGCCTTGAGGCTTTTAGCCTTCGATTTATGCAAACCCAAAGTCCTGATGGAGTCCTCTATGTCTCCAACAGGCGCTTTGGCAAAATCGCTCAAGGTCTTGAATTTGGCAAACAGCCCGTCCTTGACCGCCATAACCTTCCTATCCGTGCATTGAGCGGAAAGAATCACTAAAAACAGAAACTTCCAATCCGTCTGCTCTTGGAGAAAAACTATTCTCTTCGGCATTGCGGCATCCAGCCTGTCGAACGCCATATCCAGCTTTAGCCTGTTCGTCTTGCTATCGATTTCCATAAGATGCGTCAAAGCCACTTGATGCCGTCAATAGGCCAGAATCTGAATATTCCGCGACCGATCACCTTGTTCATGCGAACCGGACCGAAATACCTGCCATCCTGCGAATTATCCCTGTTATCGCCCAAAGGAAGAATGAAGCCGCCTTGCAGAAACATCCCGTCCTTGAAGCATTTGCCGTCGCAAAGCGCACTTGCCGAATAGGGACGTATGCGGCAATCGGTCTCCGCCTTGTATTGCATGACGGTATAGTAGTCCAGCTTATCCATGCTTTTGCTTTCGATCGAAGAATCGTAATAGGCAAACGGCAAGGCATCCGACATGCCGTTCATCGAATACGAAGCCATTCTGCCGTATTTTGAAGAATCCTCCTCGTCTTTTTCATCAAGAAGCCTTCGAACGTATTTTCCGGTCGCGCTGCCCTCAGGTTCGGACTTCGGCGACGAGAACCTTCGCACTTGCAAATCGCCGTTTTTGAAAAAAAGCCTGTCGCCTGAAACGCCAACGGCCCTCTTGACATACAATTTGCCTTCCTTGCTGGGGTTGTATATGGAAAACGACACGAGAAACAGAAAATTCTCGAAATTCTCGCGAACAATCCCCTTGCTCTCATAAAAGGGGTTGTAGAAAACGATCACATCGCCTTCGTTAGCCCATTTCGCATCGGTCTTATGCCCGAAACTGCAAAGCTCGGTTCCATACGCTCTCTTATAGACGCCGATCCTATCCGAAACGTTAAGCGTGGCGCGCATGCTTTCGGAAGGAATGACATAAAGCTGAAACAAATACAGACTCGTTATGAACACGGCGAGGACGGCGAACGCAAACGAATTTATCCAGTCGAGCGCCTGCCCTTTCGCAGTTGCTTTTGCGGCCGCCGCCCTTCTCCTCCTCTCTTGCCTTTTGGTGAGAAAAATCTCGACCTTGTCCTGCATCCTGTCCAGAAAACGAATGCGATCGGCTGCCAATGACTTCTTATCTGCAAACATACTACGACTCGAACGCTATCAGGAACGGTTCTTCAGCTCGCGTTGGATTTCCCTCTTGATATCACGCTCCTTGATAACGTTCTTCTTGTTGACGAGCGTCTTGCCGCGAACCAGAGCCAATGAGCCCTTGACCAGATTCTTCTTGATGTAAGTCTGGGTTATGACAAGGCTGAACCCTTTCTCTTCGACTTTCCTCTTCAACCTCTTGATTTCCTGACGGTGACACAGAAGCCGCCTATGGCGCATCGGCTTATGATTGAATATGGATGATTCCTTATAAGGCTGTATCGTGAAGTTCACTAAAAACAAGGAGCCGTTCTCTATCTTAACATAGCTGTCCTGAAAAGAGAACATTCCGGCCTTCATGCTCTTCACCTCGCTGCCGACAAGCGCGAACCCGCATTCAATCGTTTCCACTATCTCGTAATTGAAGAAAGCCTTCTTGTTTCTTTGCAGAATCCTTATATTCTCCTTTTTCTTCTCCGCCATAATGCAATTATGCCCGAAGCACACCCGCTCAGACCTTGACCCCCATATATCCTAATCTTCTGCTCTCATAAGCGCAGACCCTCTCAATGCTCTCCGCCGATATGTCAACCCCTGCCGCTTCGCGAAACCCCTTATCCTGAATGAAAGACAGGTATCTTCGCATTCCCGGAAGCAAAACCGGAAAATCATCGGCGCATTCCCGACATGCCGGCGCGCACATATTCGTATTATAACCCAATTTCTCATCCGGTTCAAAGACCTTGCCGCAAGACGGGCATTCATGATAATCCGATGCGAAGCCCAAGCAAGCGAACACACGTTCCGTAAAATTGGCGAAGACCCTTTTGGAATCCATCCCTTCCTCCAGCAAATCGAAGCACTCGTCAGCAAGCGAATAGAATCCGTCGGGACCTTTGGAAGCAAAGAACGCGATGACCTTCACAAACGGAACCGCAGATAGGAAGCAATCAGGCTCCAAAAGCCTTTTGCGCACCTTCAACACCCTGGAATCCCTCAGCGATGCGAACTTATCCCCCTCCTTCCTATAAGTGTAAATCGTCCCTTGCGAGAAAAGCCCGAAAGCGCGCGAACCGCGCTTCCTCGCATCGTACTCCATGATATGCTCCAATCCGCTTTCGGTGAGGAAGGCATGAAGATAGTCCTTTGTCTTGACAGGCCTGGTGTTTATGAGAATCGCATTCTCAAAGCCGTTTCTGGCATTTTCAATCATCGTGCTTCAAATCCACGCGCATGCCGTCCTTGGCCAAATGCATGCGCTCGCAAACGCCTCTGGCATCTTTGAGCAGGTATTTCAACTCGAAGTCCGCATAGCGCGGGGAATAATGCATCAAATAGGCATTGCGCGACATCGAATCCTTTGCCACGGCCGCAGCCTCAAGGGCGGTCATGTGCTTCTTCTGATGCGCGGTCTCCGCCAAATCGTGCGTGAACATGCCCTCGATCATGAGGATGTCGGACTCGAAAGCGAAATCGGCCAATTCGTCGAAATACATGGTGTCAGTCACATAAGCGAACTTAAGGCCTTTGCGCTTGTCGCCCACCACATCGCACGACCTGACCGTCACGCCCGAATCGAGAACCACATCCTCGCCTCGCTGCAATCTGCCCCACATCGGACCTTTCGGAACATTGAAGCTCTCGGCTTTTTCGACAGAGAAAATGCCTGGTCTGGGTTTTTCCGTCATGCTGTAAGCATAGCACGGCTTCGTGTGAATCAATGGAAACGATTTTATCACAACCTCATCGTCCTCGAACAAGACGCTCTTTCCATCCACGGAATGAAAAACTATCTCGTAGTTTATGAACATGTCGAGGATTCTCCTGCTGGATTCTATGTATTCCTCCAAAAGAGACGGTCCATAGATATGAAGCGGCTCCGTCCTATCGACCTGACTTGAAAGCATAAGAAGGCCGGGCAAACCGGTCAAGTGGTCGGAATGCATGTGCGAAACGAAAATGCTGTCTATTCCCTTCCAGCCCAAGTCAGCCTTTCGAAGCGCGATTTGCGTTCCCTCTCCGCAATCGAAAAGATACATCTTGCCGTCGCGTCTGACAAGCACCGATGTCAGATGGCGGTTCACCAACGGCATCATGCCGCTCGTCCCCAATACGAAAATCTCCATTTGCATTATCTTGAAACCATTTCCTCTTTGATTCGACAAAACATATTCGAATGCTCTTAATCTATCATTTATTGCTTATTGTGTCCAACAGATCACTTATCATCAAAACAATCTCCCCGCAAAGCGATTGATATATTTTGAGCTATTCCAGTCATTACAGGAACAACCACGCTGGCCTCAACCAACTTATCATAAAATCCGCATTTGCCTTTCGTATAATAATATTTTGCGCTTACAGCTTCGTCGAACCCGATCAAATCACGCAAACAGCATCTCAATGGTATTCTTTCCGGCATGGCAAAACGTTCGAAAGAGCCGCTTTCCCTGAATGCGACAATGTATATTCTCTCGCGATTTTGAGGAACATCGCCGTATTCGCATGCATTCAAAAACCGCATATCTCACTTTATAATCAAGCCTTTTCAATTCTTTCAGAATAACCTCAAATGTTTTTCCGCTGTCATGATTTGCAAGATTCTTCACGTTTTCAAAAAAAGAAGCGCACTTCATCGTTTTTCCTCTCCAACCTTACTTGCTTGTGCTGATTCTTAAAACTCTCCCAGCTAACCGATGGGGCAAAATCAATCGAGAACGAACCATCATGATGCTTATCAATCCCAATGCTATCAATTCCAATGTGATCCAAGTGCTTTTTCGTACAAATCTCACCATCATTCAGCCTGAGAACTCTTCTTAAAATCCACTCTCCTATCGCTTTGTTCGGATCGGACATCAATGCCTTGTTGTTATCCTGACAAACTTTGCATGACATTATTTCCGCAAAAGCCCATTTACCCTTAATCGCATCAGCAGTATTATCCGCACGAGCATTATTCACAGCCGCAAAACTATAACAAAACGCATTCTCAGATGACCTCGAAACCATATACGGTTCTTCA
>CAMOXM010000015.1:0-20256 GCA_946629155.1 uncultured Spirochaetaceae bacterium
AGAGCCGCCCCCCTCACCGAACCATCGACAAATCCGTCGGTATCGGAAATCTTCACGAAAAACACGGCTTCGACGCCACTGATCTTCATAAACAGCCTATAAAGGTCATCGGACGGTCGCTTCACCTTGGAATACTTCCGATAAAGGCTCTCATCATCGACTATTAATACCGCCTTTCCGGAGCACAGGAACTCCGCGCTTTTAGCAAGAGTTAGAAAATAGTCCATATAGTCGGCATCCTTGCCGCCATCCAAGACAGCACCTACTATATTAGGCGGAGCTCCCGCATCTATCAGCTTTGCGCAAGAGCGAAAGGTCCCTGCGCCGTTCGATGCGCTTGAAAACCTGAAAAAACCGGTGTCGCTCGCGATTCCGAAGAAAAGCGCTGTGCATATAAGTCTGTCCTCCAAACCTATTCTGCTCCCTATGACTTCCAAAACAAGCTCACTCGCAGACGAAGCATCCGAATCGACATATCTGCACTTGCCTGCTCCGATGCTGCTTGCGTGATGATCAATCACCAACGACTCCTCTCGAATTTTTTTCAAAAGCCCCTCATCGCCCTTCGCAAGAGCATATATGCCACCGGTTCTTTCTATTCCAAAGCAATCGAGAAACACGCAAGATGCCTTGCCCGAACATATAAGGTTGAAATCGGGTCTGTCCGTCACGGGTATGCCTTCGAAGGAGCTTCCGGCGCAAAATTCTATTTTAGCCTGAAGCAAGGCAAACTCCTTTTTGGAATCCGTTGCGATTTCGCAATTCCGACCGATTTTCCTCAAAAAGGCCGCGAAAGCCAAACTCGAACCGACGCAATCCCCGTCCGGCGATGCGTGGCAGAAAACGTAAAAAAAAGTTTTGGCGTCGAGAAATTCGCCAACATCGCTGGAAATCGTTCTCATGCAGAACCTATCCTTTCGTACGATTCGTTGAATTCCTTATGCAACTCGAACTTCAGCTCCGACACCGAAAACCCAAGATTCATCAGAAACAAATTGGCATTTTCAGCGTCCTTTATTATATCGGAAACGAAAATGTCCTCGTTTTTCATCCTGTGCACCGCTTCCTTGAAAATCAACGAGCCAAAGCCCTTTTTCCTTGAAAGCGGATGTACGGCGATTCTGGAAACAAGACCGAACCTGTCGTCATAAACGCAAACCGCATACACCGTATCGGATTTGTCCGCAAGCGAAAGCATCGTATTGAATTTGTTTTTCACTATGGACAAGTTGCTCGTATTCCAACCGGGCCTAGTGTCCTGAAAAGACGAATACTTATAGATATCCTCCAAGTCGAGCTCTACGAACTTATAATCGGAAAACGCCTTGGCATCCGCCCTCGAAGAAAGGTTCCTGGCTATTTTGCTCCTCTTGCCGCTGAAATTCACCAGCTCGCGTATGGTGCTGTAGCCGCGTTTCTCGAAAAAACCCCTGAGAGCAATTTCGCTGTCTTCGAATATGATGGCATCGTATCCTTCCGATTTCGCCTTCTTCTCATAAAAATCCAGGAGAAAATCGAATATCTCCATAACCTTGGCTTCAGGAGTTCCCTTCCGCATCTTGACGGAAGAGATGAACAGCGTTTTCTGACCTGTCCATGTATTTTCGTTGGCATAGGTGGTGGCGACAAGCCTACCCCCTTCTCGTACCTCGAACATGCACATCGGGCAATACGATTTCACCTTTTCGAGAGCCTCTACAAGTTTGGCGTCCCTGTTCGTATGGCGCAAATCGACAAAGGATGCGCCTTCAGGGATGCTTCTCGTCTCCGCTATGGTCAGCATGATGCCTCCTCTCAAACCGCTTAGAGCTTTTTTATGAGGTTTTTTAAAACTGATTTCGATACGATACGAAATCTATTCCGGCGCAAGGCGTTCCCCTCCGAAACTGGCTAATACTTTGCGTATATGCCCGTTTCGGAGGGGAATCCGAAGGACTTGCGGCTTTCACCGAGATCCGAGCAGCGCGAAGGAAGGAGTTTTGAAAAAAACCTCTTATATATTGATTATAACATAATTCGCAAGAAAACGAAATACCGCAGTTATATGCCTGCGGGAGGGAGATTCGAAAGCCGCCCTACAGCATAAGGCCGCCGTATTTGAGGAAATTCTTTATCATGCAAGTCATGGGAACAGCCAGAATCATGCCCACCGGCCCTAAAAGGTAACTCCAAACAGTCAACGATATGAGAACAATCAAAGGCGAGAGCCTGACCCTCTTCCCTGTGAATTGCGGATCTACGATGTTGCCGATGATGAATTGCGTCAAAACGCAAAGTCCGGTTATGACGATAGCGGAGGTTAAGGAACCGATGCTCCAGAATTGGAGGAAAGCCAAAACGGATATTACGAGCGTAGCGACTATGGAGCCAACGGTGGGGATGAAGTTCAGCATGAACACCAATGCCGCCAGAACCAAAGTGCTTTTCATCCCATACGCAGCCATGATTACCCAGAAGATAACAGCAGTCAAAAGACTCACTATGAATTTGACCCCCATATAGTATGAAACCTGTCTGATCGTAAGCTCGATGGCAATCATCGTTCTTTTCTTCCTGATGTACTTCGCCACCATTCTCCTTATCTTGTCATGATCCATGAACAGAAAGAAATCATACACCAAAATCAGAACAATAGAAGCGATCAGATTCCTGAAAAAAGAAAAATTGTTCCTGAAATAGCCTGCGAAATAACCTGCGAAACCAGCGATGATGTTTCCATCGCGAGGCTGAATCACAATCTTGAACCTTTCATGGAAGAACAGCTCGGCCCTTTTGTAAATGGATTCCGCCATATCCTCGTATTCGGTTATCGTATAGATGAGCCTCTCTATCGTATATGCGAAAACGACAAGAAACAGAAGCAGCAGCAGAACAAGAATCAAAATGCTTATCAGAACTATGAACCAGCGACAAAAACCCCTCTTGTGCATCTTGTTGATGAAAGGATAGAAAACGAGATAAATGAACACCGACATTATAATCGGCAGAAGAACAAGACTCGCCGACTTCAAAGCGAACATGAGAAGCAATACGGCTATCACAACAACCGAGTTCGTGTAAATCCTGCGACTAAATTCAAATTTCATCTGTCAATTCCATGCAATAACCAACGCCGTCAATGGAAAAATCCAATCCGCGGCATACCAATCCTATCTCCCCATCAATCAAAGCGCAATCATCAGACGCCTTCCCGCCATATTGCAAATCGCCCGCAATCGGATACGAAAGCGATGAAAGGACGCTGCGTATCTGATGACGAAAGCCCCTGACGATCCGAACATCGAATCTCAGCCTTTCGCCTATGGTCCTCTCGAACCTTCCGGTTTGAGAGGTTATCTCGGTTTCATACAGCCTTGGAACGACATTCTTGCCTTTGCAACCGATAAGCTCAGATTCCAAAACCGGCCGAACGAATTTGCCTTCGTACGACCTGAAAAAAGACCTGAAGTCAAGCCTGCCGCTTCGTGCAAGCGATCTGGAAGCCTTGTCATAGTCTTCAGGAAAATACAACCCGTCAACGGCTTTCCCCGAGAAAAAGCACTCGGCCGAATATGTCTTGACAATCCGCACCTGCCTCAGCTTCCGAATGGCCGCCGGACTCCTCGCAAAAACAACGAGTCCGGACGTGGGAAAATCCAGACGGTACAAAAGACCGGCCTCATTCGCATCAACATCGGCAAATCCGAAAGGGCCAGCATCCTCCACCGCCTTTCTAAAGCAGCGGCAATCATCCGGAAAGCACGCCTCATAAGCGCTAACGCAAGATCTCTTGTCGTTCTTCGAATTCACGCTATGCAGCAGAGGAGGCTTGTACAACAGCCGGAAAAGGTCGTTCTCCTCCAAAAGCCGCATGCCATAAATCAGCTCTCCGGCTCCGTCACGATGCATATTCGAAATGATTCGACGCAAAGCCTAAGAGACGCATATCAAACAATGCGATACGATACGACAAAGGGAATCAGCCTTTCGACGCAGCAGGACGCTCGCCTCTCATCCTTATGACAATCTTGTATCCGTTATGGGTTTCCGGTTGCTCGAAGCGCTTTTTCACTTTAGCCCCATGATGCTCCTTGACCTTGAAGAAGGAAAACGATTTCAGACATTTATATCCGAAAGCGCTACCCTCCGGTATGCCGCTCTCCTTCTCTACGTATCTGAGGAACTCGTCTATCTTGCCCTTGTTGTAAAGCCTCGCATTGCACCAGAACGAGCAAACATCGGAAACGGCATCGGCAGAAGCGGCATTCTTCTCATGCTCCGTCTTGACAGACTCCTCTTTTCTCACCGGCTTTTCTGACACCTCGCTCCTTGACGGCTTTTCAAATCCGCTCTTCTTCAACGGCTTATCAGACTGAGCCCTCTTAACCGGTCCTTTCTCCGTCTTGCTATCCGAGAACATCTCGGCATGATGGAGACACGAGAACAAATAGGCGAGAAAAGACGATCTCTGCAAAAAACCGACTTCTTTTTTTATGGCGCTTTTGACCAGTTCTATTTCCTTGGCATGGCTTGATCCTTGCATCTGCAGAAAATCAGCCTTGACGACTTTTCTTATATCTTCTTCACTTATCATTTCAAACTATCCAAGCAACGAAACACCGTTAACCGGCCGTGCGTTTTTCATTATAAGAGTATTCGTTAAAATTATCAAAAATCTTGCGAAAAACTTCTGTGAAAAGCGCTTTGGTTTCAGTCGCTTTTGAAAAATGCTAGTGATAGAAATATAATTACAAGGTTATATTAGTTAGTGCAAAAACAAGCGTCTGACGACGCAATATGGAGAAATGCAATTATGAGAATGAGCAAAATGTTTTCCAGAACGCTTCACGAGGCTCCGGCATCATGCGAGACGAAAGGCTATGCGATGCTTGTCAGGGCGGGATTCATCAAGCAGCTCGGCGCGGGAATATTCGACATTCTTCCTCTCGGACTCAGATCGGTCAGGAAAATCGAGAACATACTCAGAGAGGAAATCAATGCGATAGGCGGACAGGAAGTGCAGCTACCGGTGGTCAATCCGGCGGACATCTGGAGAAAGACAGGCAGATTCGATTCGATAGGAAGCGAGATGACGCGCCTCAAGGACAGAAACAACCGGGATCTGGTTCTCGCCATGACGCATGAAGAAGCAATGACCGAGTTGGGGCTGTTCGAAATAGACAGCTACAAGAAACTGCCTCAGCTCATTTACCAGATACAGACCAAATGGCGTGATGACCCGCGCCCCAGAGCAGGACTGATAAGAGTTCGCGAATTCACGATGAAAGACTCCTACTCATTCGACAAGGACTATGAAGGACTGAAAAAGCAATATGATGCGCACTACGACGCGTATTTCAGGATATTCAAGCGGATGGGACTTCCCTGCATTGCCGTAGCCAGCGACAGCGGCATGATGGGTGGCAAGGTTGCGCACGAATACATGTATCTCTCAGAAATCGGCGAGGACACGATCATCATCTGCGAGAAATGCGGATACACGGCGAACAAGCAGGTCGCGAAGTTCGACAAGAGCCTCGCCAAGTCGCCGGCCGATAAGGAAGAAGCCGAGCTTAAGAAAGTGAAGACTCCTGAGACCAAGACCATCAGCGATTTATGCGATCTTCTCAAAATCAAACCTGAAGAGACTGCGAAAGCGGTTTTCTTCACTGGAATCTATCCCGGAGAAAAAGAAGGCGAAAAGAAGGAAAAGCTCATCGCCTGCATGATTCGCGGGGATCTGGATGTCGAGGAGAACAAGGTCCTGAACACCGCAAAAGCCCTGGATATGAGAAACGCCACGGAAGATGAAATACGCAAATGCGGAATGGAACCCGGTTTCGCCTCTCTAATAGGCGCCAAGGGCGAGTTCGTAGGCATAATGGACGATAGCCTTGCTGGCATGAAGAGCTTTTGCACAGGGGCGAACAAGAAGGACTACCACTATTTGAACGCAAGCGCAGACAGGGATTTCAAGTCGGCCGTAGTCGCAGACATCTCAGCCTGCAAAGCCGGGTGCAAATGCCCCGAATGCGGTCACGAGCTCATATCCTCGCGAGGCGTGGAGATAGGAAACATCTTCCAGCTCGGCACGAGATATTCGGACAGCTTCGGATTGAGCTATCAGGACGAAAACGGCGAAAAGAAAAGCGTGGTGATGGGCTCGTACGGAATAGGAGTCGGCCGTTCGCTCGCTTGCTTGGCTCAGGAATATAGCGATGACAAAGGGTTGAAGCTGCCGATTTCAGTCGCCCCGTATCAAGTCCAGCTCGTTTCCCTGCTCAAGGATAACGCTCCTGCGGATGAGATATACGAGCAGCTCGTCGCCGCAGGAATCGAAGTCCTTTACGACGACAGGAACGAAAATGCGGGAGTCAAGTTCTTCGACAGCGAACTCATAGGCTGTCCTATCATTCTGAAATTCGGAAACAAAGGCCTGAAAAACGGAATATGCGAGGTTTCACTCAGAAAATCGCTCGACAAACACGAGGAAATCCCGCTTGACAAGCTGGTCCAGACCGTCAGCATATTGATCAGACAATGCTTCGAGCCCTTGAAAGCAGTTTGATAATCTCGGCAAGGAAAAGGTGCGGATCGGCGAAATGAATTGGCTTCAAAAAAAACTCAGCACCAAATTCTTCGCCAATAGCACCGCCAATTACCAGAAGAAGTACGATTCGCTCTACGATAAGGACAGATCGAAACCTCCGAAGGGAATCGTTCGCCGAAGCAAGAACGTTTCCGTGAAGGTGTTCAACATAAACGCGGACGAGGAGAACGTCCTGTCCGTTTTCTATTTCGAAAACTACAAGCAGCAGCCCGATGAAAACACACCGGTGATAATCTACTTCTACGGAAATAGTCTGAGCAACAAGCACCCCATTCACTATTCGAACTATTGCTCGTATCTTGCGAATAAGACGAACAGCATCGTAATAATGGTGAATTGCCTGCAACCGCCCAAGCACAAGTTCCCTACGGCGCATGACAATGCCGTAAAAGCGATCAAGTGGGTTAAGGAGACCTGCCCGTATTGGCAGATAAGCACCGACAAGATTTACGTGGCAGGCGACATTTTAGGCGCTAATCTAGGACTATCCGCGGTCATGAACCTCAAAAAGACATTGAAAAACATCAACATCGCCGGAATGATTTTCACAGACCCGATAATCGACATGTCCTTATCGTCAAGCAGTTTCGCGAAATATTCGAATTCCCCGACAATATCGAAAAAGGATGTGCAGGGATACATAGACGAATATGTGCAATACAAAAGCCAGATATTCGACAAAAGGCTTTGCATATCAGCGGAAAGAGACCTCACAAAGCTCCCGCCGGCGCTGATCATCACATCCGAGTTCTCGCCCATGAAGGACGATGCGTATCTTCTCAAAAGCAAAATGGAGGAATGTTCGGACAGCGTTTTCCTATACGAGCAAAAAAACGCCTACTACTCTTTCATCTTCGAAAGGTCGGCGCGGAAGAAAAGAACCGCCGAAATCTTCGTAAGGGAATTCATCAGGAACAACGACATAAACTTCCTGAAGATCATCTCGAAAAAAATCTAAAGGGCGCTTCTGAAAGCTTCAGAGTCCGAACACGGCGATCTTTCCGGTTGGAAAACAGACAAAATCCTATCCTATTTGGCGGTATACCGCTTCAAACCAAGCAAATTCTCCTCGGCATCAGAACGCCTGATATACGTGGGACCTTGGAAATGCTCGAGAATACTGCACATATCGCTATGCCTGAGCATTGTTTCAGCCAGATTGGCTTCCGATAAGATGAGTTCGGCACCGCATTTGCCCGCCATGTCCTTTGCACATGAGGTCAGGGAATCGTCATCGATTGCAAAGACCGCCTTGGTTTGGCTGCCGTTTGCGCGAGCACGAAGCAGAGAGGCCACCTCGCTTGCGATTTCCTCCGGCGATTTGTCACCGGGACGTACCAACGTTTTCCCGCAATCGGAATAGGCGGCATAGTACAGCCTTCCTTTCCTTGCGTCCGTAAGGGGAATGACGATATCGTAAGCCTTTTTGGAATCTCCAACGGAGTTATCAGCAGAGCCATTGGCGGAACCGATGGAATCCAAGACGCTCAAGGCGATAAGCGAAAGCACGGACAGCTTGCGAACGGGTATGCCCAATGCCAAAGCCAGACCTTTGGCCGTGGAGAAGACGATTCTCAAGCTAGTGAAACTTCCGGGGCCGTCGCCGACAAGCACTTCGCTTATGTCATCCTTCCGATGATTTGTCACATCATCAATCTCGTCGATAAGCCTCTCGCACAAGTCGTTGTGCATGCAAATGCGCTGTCTTTTGACATCTCCGTCCCTATCGAACGCCAACGACAGAAATTTACCGGAACCTTCTATTGACAATACAGACATGATTTCCTTCAGATTGCGTTTTCCAGAAGTCTCTCGATGCATGAACGCTTTATCTTTCTGGTCGTGGTCATTTCGAAAGGCTCTTTGACAACCTTCAAATCCTCGATTTTCTTATAGGAGCGAAGGCTTCTGTTGACCGATGCTATCTCCTTGCTTATGGCCTTCTTAGCCTTCGAGAAATCCCCTCCGACGCTGTCTAGAAGTTCCTTCGTAGGATACGCAACCGCGCGAATCCTCTCATCAAGCTGCTCTTCATCGGATTTGAACCCGACTATGACGATTTGCGCCACCTTGCGCGACCTGGAGAACTTCTCTTCGATTTCCTCAGGAAAGACATTTTTGCCGCCGCTTGTCACGATTATGTTCTTGGCCCTGCCGGTTATATAGAAGTAGCCTCTCGAATCCAAATGACCGACATCTCCAGTATCTATGAAGCCGTCGTCACCTAAAATCTCGGAAGTCTCCTCCGGATCCTCATAATACCCCTTCATGCAATTTTCGCCTTTTACGAAAAGCGTGCCATTGCCATCCTTGCCCTTATTCCTTATTTCCGCACTGATTCCCGTAAGTATTTTGCCTACGGATTTGCAATTCCTGGATTCAAGGGGGTTGAGCGCAATTATCGGCGAAGTCTCGGTCATACCATACCCTTGCATGAAATTGACGCCCCAAACCAAAAAATTGGAAACGACCTTTTCGCTTAAAGGACCGCCTCCGCAAATACACGAGCGCACGCTGTCGAAGCTTATCGTGCGCAGAATCTTTCCAAACAAGAATCTGCCTATGTTGATGTTCAATGAAAAACGGAAAAAATGCGACAACCTGTATGCAAGTCCGGCAAGCGTTAGAACCAAAGGCCCTCTCCTCTTCAATTCATCGCGGATTCCGTTCGCAATCTTGGTGTAAAGCAACGGAACACCGAGAAAAATGGTGGGCTTGCCTTTCCTCATCTCGCGAAAAATCTGCTGAGAAACCAGCCTTTTGCCGAAAATCACCTCTCCGCCGACGGTCGTCAGCACAAGCAAAGCAGCCATCAGCGCATAGGCATGATGCAACGGCAATATCGCATAGCACGAATCATGGCTATAGACTCTGAATCGATCTTCCGTCATCGCGACATCCGCCATGATGTTGCGGTTGGTAAGCTGAACCCCTTTTGGAACTCCGGTAGTTCCGGATGTGAAAAGAATGCAAGCCAAATCCCTATCGTCCGACGGCAATGCCAAATCGCCACTATCGTCCTGATCGGATAGCCAATCGAGCAAATACGGCAGGGCGCTCCCGAAAGCGCTGTCGGCTTCTTCTGGCAGACGATTCTGCTGGTTTCCCGCTGCGACCTTATCCAAACGGACAAGCATGCCTTCTTCGAGGAAAGGGAAAAAAGGGCATCTGTCGCCATCGGCGAATGCGAATTTTATCTTCGCTTTGCCCGCTATGTTGCAGACCTCATCCTTGCTAAGCAACGCATCGATAGGCACCGCGACGGCCGAAGCCGCATTTATCGCATAAAAGACAAGTCCCCATACGCACGAATTCTTTCCGCAAACCGCAACCCTATCCCCTTTGGTCACTCCGATTCTTTTCAATTTCAGCGCAATCCGCTTGATAAGCGAATCGGCTTGCGAATAGGAATAGAAGGAATCCTCAGGAAAAAATTCCCTAAAACAGATATTATCGGGATACAATCCGGAAACGATATGGAAACTAACGCTCAAAGTGGGATAATCGCCCGAAAACAACTTCCCGCGATGCTTATCGAATTCCTCTGCTAAGGCGAGTTCAACCATCTGACGAAATCATTCCTCGACTTTCTCGAACATATCCTTGGAAACGCCGCATACGGGACACACCCAATCATCCGGCAAATCCTCGAATGCCGTTCCCGGCTTGATTCCGCTATCGGGATCGCCGACTTCAGGATCATATATGTAACCGCATGGACTGCACGCATATTTGCTCATAAGAGCCCCCTTCTAGGACTTCTCCGATTCCAACCGATTGCGTCATCTCCTTTGAAGTCCGCTAAACCAATATATACTAATTCTACCCTTTTGGCGTAGTTTTTTCAAAAGGATGCGCGGCTACTACGGATTGGTGCTGAAACGAAGCGCTTTTTCAGTTTCATATTTCCATTTGCGATTATCAGGATTCCCGTCTCCTGAATTATACAAAAAGAAAAGCGAATAATAATCATACAGCCTGAGATGCCCATTTGAAGTGAACCAATTCGGTTTTGGATCCGTATCATTGCTTATGCTATAACCGTTAGGAAGAAAAATCTTGGTCTGAATGGAATTAGCCTCCACATCGTTCGACACCCCAAACGCATCATCCGCTATTAACATTGAGGTGTTATCAGGCGGCAAGACGATCTTAAGCAGAAGGCAGTCGTAAAACACTTTCTCAGGCAAGATAGTGACGTAGTCGGTCAAAGCCGAATCGCGCCACCCCATCCACAAATCCACCATCCTCAAATTCTTGCACCCGCAAAAAGCCCTTTTCCCAAGCTCTTTGATGGGGCTGCCGGCCAAGAAGCCGTCATTGTCGAGCAAAAGATTGATGCACCCCTCGAATGCGCTTTCGCCTATGGTTTCTATAGTGCTTGACACATCAATGTCCTGCATTCGCGTACAACCGCTGAATGCCTTTTTGGAAATAACCCTTAGCGTATCCAAAGGCTCGGAATCCGAACCGTCTTTCGCCTTTATCACGACCTTAAGCAAATTGCTGCACCCTGCAAAAGCGCACTCCGGGATAGTTCTCAAATTGCCAATATCAAGATTCAAGTCCGTCAGATTGACACATCCGGCGAACATCATATTTAAGAAAGTGCCGTCATTTGCCGCCTGTGCCTTGACCGAAGCCTTCTTCAGCGATTTCGGAATATAGAACATCTTGTCCGTTTCATCGCTGATCGCCTGATTGACAAGAGTTGTCAGCGGCTGCGCGCTGGAACTCATGACATTGAATTTCTCATCGCTTCCGAATATATGACCGAAGCACTGCTGCGCGCCCGACATGCTTGCATCCGTAGATTCTCCCGTGAACGGCAATACGATCTCGGTCAACCCCGTGCATCCGCCGAATGCCCCGCTACCTATGGAAGTCACAGCCTGCGGAACGATAACCGATGTCAAAGCGCTGCAGAACGCAAAGGCCTCGCTTCCAATGGACGTCAAAGAATCCGGCAGGCCAATCGACGAAAACATGGAACAACCGCTGAAAGCACGGTCGCCTATGGACGTCAAGCTATTGGCAAACACATATGACGGCAACTTGGCGCAACCTTCGAAGGCGCTATCTCCTACTTCTTCCAAACAAACATCGTTAGTCGTGCTATTCTTGAAAACAGCATCCAACGTTTCCAAATTGCCGCAGCCTTTGAATGCGCCTGCCGGCAGTTTCTTGAGATTATTAATTGTAAGAGTCAGACGCTTTATCATATTGCAGCCTGAGAACATCATATTCGCGAATGTTCCGTCAGCAGCGGCATCAGCCGTGACCGTAACGGTTTCAAGGGTGTTCGGAATATAGAATTGCTTGCCGCCTTCCGTTCCAATCGCCTGATTCGCCAGGGTGGTGAGCTTCTGACCGGCAGAGTTTCGCACATCGAATTTCTCATCGCTTCCGAATACGTACCCAAAACATCGCTGCGCTTCCGATGCGCTTGCATCCGTCGATTTTCCTGTGAATGGAAGCGTAATCGACCCTAGTTTGGTGCAGCCGCCGAATGCTGCGCTTCCTATCGAAGTCACGCTGGGCTTGATCGTAATAGACGGCAAAGAGCTGCAGAATGCAAAGGCTTCGTCCCCAATCGTTTCGAGGCTGTCAGGCAACGAGACGGATGACAATGCGGAGCATCCGCTAAATGCATTGTCCCCTATGCTTTCAACGCCTTCCGGAATCGTTACCAATGCAAGCTGAAAACACCCCTTGAAGCAATTAGCCGGAATGCTGCTGAATGTTCCTCCGCCCTGAGGCTCGAAACTAACGCTTGACACGAGTTGGTTTATTCCTTTTTCATACCATTTCAAGCCATCCATATTCTTTATCTTGAGGGCACCGTTCAAAAAACCGAAATAATCGTATTCCTCGGCAGAAGTGCCAACCTCATACTCAACAATCATGCCTGCGGAAAAAACATCTTGTCCAAATTCGACAACGCTGTTCGGAATGCTGATTCTCGTTATTCCCACATCGGAAAAGGCCTTGTCGCCTATCCTCTTGATTCCTTCGCTAAGCTCGCATCCGACAATCTTTTTACAACCTAGAAAAGCCCTATCCGGAACGGAGGCGGCATTAGTAAGATTCACACTTCTAAGTTTGGAGCTTATATAATATTTTTCCCCGTTTTCGCCCTGAACAACCTCATAGCAATCCTTCGTGCCGCCGAACGGTTCGGCGGAGAATATCTGACCTATCGTCTTATCGCCCAACGTCGGCAAAGACATGCTGTTCAAATTCACGCAACCCGTAAAGATATTCGTTCCATAATCGATTCCCGCGCCAATTGAATCATCGACTCTGAATGTCGTGAGTTTGGCGCATTCTTCAAATGCCCTGTCGCGTATCTCTGAAATCGCAGAAGTAACGTCGAACTCTCTCAGAGACGCGCATCCCTTAAAGGCTTCTTCGCCGATAATCTTGAGCGTTCCGGCAAATGCCTCGTTGCTGAAATAAACATTTTCCAGCTTCTTGCATTCGGCAAACGCCCCTTTGCCGATCTCGATAATGCTCTTTGGAAAACCGTCCCTAGATGCGAAGTTCACCGTGACAAGCTTAGGCATGCCGTAAAATGCGTAGTCGTTTATGGTTTTGCAAGCCCCGCTTATAGTATCCAACTGGCTCGCCTGAACGGACAAGGGGCCTACGGCCATCCAATCGTCATCCGATTTGATAAAATATGCGATTTCGTCCGCTTCATCCATTCTAAGACATGAAGCATCGGAAGCATCGGCGTGCACTGCCAATGCGTGTTTGGCTACCATGCCGTTTGCATCCGAACCCCTCTCGATAGTCAAAGCATCGGACAAATCGTAAACTTCGACCAGCCTGAAACAGCCTGAAAAGGCTTCAGCTTCTATCTGCGTAACGCTCTTCGGTATAGTAATCGAATAAAGGCTGCTGCACCCTTCGAAACATTTGGCGCCTATTGTTTCCAAACCTTCGGGAAGCGTTACGCTGCGCAAATTACCGCAATTCGAAAAGGCGCTTGCGCCTATTGTCCGAATGGTATTCGGCAAAACGACCGTCTCAAGAAAAGACATTTCCCTGAATGCTCCGCTTGCAATCGACACGATCTGATAAATATCGGACTTTCCATCGGAAGTAATGGACACCTCGCTAGGAATCTCGATCTTCTTAAGCGCCTGCGTGGATACGTTCCTGCCAAAACCGCTGATGCATGCAGTCCGCTCGTCTTCTTTGATATCCACATAGTCAAACGAACTATCCACCACATCTGAAACCACGAACAATGCGGAATCGGAAATGGTATTATCCACTACCGACGTAACCGTTATAGTGGCTTTGCCGGTCTTGCGCGGCTTCAGAATGCCTGTATCAATGCCCACATCAAGAATATCGGGGGCATCGCTTTTCCAAACGACAGAAGTGTTGGTGGTATTGGAAGGTCTGAACACGACATTCAACTTGACCTGATTGTCACCGATAAGCACCCGCGCGCTTTCGTATGTCATCGTAATCGCCTGAGGATAAACTTCGTCCTCAGAGAACATCCAGTCGCAAGAAGCAAATGCGGTCAAAACGCAAAACACCAGGGATGCAAGCATTGTCGCAATTCTTATATGTTGCCGCCGATTTCGCATAATAGAATACCTCTGTGTCTTTAACATATAATGAATAAAAACCAAAAAGTCAAAAAAAAATGCCCTGCAAAACAGTCAGCGGTTAACAGGGCCGAGGATTTTTCAGAGGCCTTTAGAAGCGCCCCTTACTCTTTCTCCCCTTGATTTCGCATATCTGCTCTAGCATCAAGCGAGACATTCCTGTTGACCTTGGCATCGTATGTCTGACTCTTGAGAATATCGGCGAAATCGACCCCCGTTGCACTGCTCATGGTGTCGAAAACCTGTTTCATAACAACGGGCATGTTTCCGCTTATCCCCGCTACGGCATCGCTGGTGCTGCCGGCATAAATGCTTATTCCGCTGATGCTTGAAAGCGGCTTGGCTATCCTCTCGGCCATTTCAGGCAAAACGCGTATCATCATCTCGGCAACGGCGGCTTTGTTGTAGTTCTTGTAAGCATCCGCCTTCTTCTGCATGCTTTCGGCCTCCGCTTCGCCTTTCGCCTTTATCGCAAAAGCCTCCGCTTCGCCTTTCAGCCTTATGCTTTCCGCTTCGGCTTGAGCCTTCGCCTTTATTCCCTCCGCTTCCTTCTGCGCCTTCACAAGCTCCGCCTCTGCCTGAGCAGCCGCCTCGTATTTGGCGGCATCCGACGCTTTCTCCATCTTATACTTGTTCGCATCGGAATGTTTCTCTATCTCGTATTTCTCAGCATCGGCCTTTTTCTGCATCTCGGCTTCGAGGATCTTCTCCTTTATGGTCACTTCCCTAGCTTTGAGATCGGCTTCCCTCTCCGCCCTGGCGATTTCGGCATTGACAGTTGCTATTGCAATGGTCCTTTGCTGTTCCTGCTTCTGAATTTCATAAGCCGCATCCGCTATAGCCTTCGCGCTGTCGCTTTCCTTCTTCAGCTGCGCTTTCTTGATTTCAAGCTCGTTCTTCTTGATTGCGATTTCGCTATCGGCCAAAACCCTTGCATCGTTAGCCGCCTTATCGGCTTCCGCCTGGGCAATAGCGACTTCCTTCTCGGCAGTCGCTTTCGCTATGGCCGCATCTTTCTTTATCTTGGACGTATTGTCCATTCCCATATCCGAAATGAGCCCATGCTCGTCGAGAACGTTCTGTATGTTGCACGACAGGATCTCTATTCCGAGGGCCAGCATATCTTTCGCCGCCTTGGCCATGACCTGATCCGAAAACTTATCCCTGTCCTGATTTATGGTCTTGAGATCAAGAGTTCCTATTATCTCCCTCATGTTTCCCTGAAGCGAATCCTGCAAATCGAGCGCTATGTCCTCGACGCGCTTGTTCAGGAAGTTCTTGCATGCAAGTTGTATTCCTTCCTTGTCATTTCGCGTCCGAACCTTGGCGACAGCATCGACTTTCACATTTATGAAATCCTGAGTGGGTATGTAGGTATCCGTTTTTATATCGACGGAAAACTGCCTCAGGCACAACTCATCGACACGTTCGAAAAACGGCAATCTGAATCCCGCTCGCCCAATAAGAACCCTCGGACGCCTTCCGACGCCTGAGATTATCTTCGCAATATCGGGACGGGCTTTCGTATATCCCATCGGTACCACTATGGCCAGAATCAAAACCGCTATCGCAATGCCGACAACAGTCAAAACAGGCAAATTCATAATCATGCTAATATCCTCCTATCTGTTCTTTTCTCAATTCCCAATAATGAAACTATCTCAACAATGAGATTATCTCATCGGTAAACTCCATGCTTGTGGCTTTTCCGCCCAAATCGCGAGTAAGCGCCCTTTTCCGTTCCAATGCAGCGGAAACGGCCTTTCTTATCCGCGCGCTGACAGGCTCCAGCTCCATCCTGTCCAGCATCATGCGCGCCGCATTCAAAAGCGCAAGCGGATTCGCAACGCCCATGCCCGCTATGTCAGGCGCGGAACCATGAACGGCTTCGAAAATCGCAGCATCCTTGCCTATGTTGGCGCCCGCAACGAGCCCAAGCCCGCCAACAAGCCCCGCGATAAGATCGGAAATGATGTCTCCGTAAAGATTAGGCGCGACAAGCACATCGTACTTTTCCGGATGCATCACGAGCTGCATGCACATATTATCCACTATCTTGTCATCAGATTCAACATTCGGATATTCGGTTGCAATGGATTTGAACAAGGACAAGAACAAACCGTCCGTTTTCTTCAATATGTTCGCCTTGTGAATGCAAGTGACTTTCTTGCGTCCGCAGCGCACGGCATAATCGAAGGCATACCTTATTATCCTCTCGGACGACGCCTTCGTTATCCTCTTTACGGCCTCGAACCCGTCAGTAATCTCCCGCTCCTCGCCTATATACAAGTCCTCGGTGTTTTCGCGTACCGTCACTACATCGACATTCGAAAACCTTGAAACCCCCGGTATCGACACGGCGGGCCTGACGTTCGCATACAAATCGAAAGCAAGGCGCAAAGAAACGTTCACGGACCTGAAACCCTTTCCGATAGGCGTGGTCACCGGCCCTTTGAGCGCAACCTTGTATTTCCTTATGGCGTCGAGCGTTTCATCCGCCACGAGCGTTCCGCATTTATCAAGCGAAGTCTGACCTATGTCGTATTCATGATACGAAAGCCCTGCGCCCGCCGCATCCATAATCCTGATCACGGATTCCATTATCTCCGGACCTATCCCATCGCCCTTCAAAATCACGACGTCTTTCATTCCTTCCCCTCAAAACCCACATACTTCGTCGCAGGCCGAACGATCTTATTGCAATAAAGCAAGTTCTCTATGTCATGAGCTATCCATCCCACCACGCGAGAAGAGGCGAAAACGGGTATGAACAAATCGCGCGGCATATCCAGTAGCTCGTATATGAGTCCCGCATAGAAATCGACATTCGCGCACGATTCGGCTTTGATTTTCTTGCTGAGCATCTCCCTTGCGATCTTCTCAAACCTTTCATAAAGCCTTATCTTGCGGCTTTTCTTGAATTCGGAAAGCTTCCTCGCCTCATCTCTCAATATTTCGCATCTGGGATCGGATTTGGTGTAAATCGCATGTCCGACCCCATAGACAAGCCCGCTTCTGTCGAAATAGTTTTTGTCGAACATCCTTTCTATCACGCCCTTTATCTGGGCGTCGCCGGCGTCGATTCCGATATCGTCTATTACCTGGGACATCATATCCTGAACCGCCATGCTCGCCCCGCCGTGCCGCGGTCCCTTGAGGGAAGCCATCGAAGCGCAAATCATGGAATACAGATCGGTAAGGGTGGACGAAACCACCGTTCCCACGAATGCGCTGTTGTTTCCTCCGCTATGGTCGGCATGAACCATCAGACACCTGTCCAAAGTCTTTGCTTCAAGCTCCGTAAAGCAACCGTCCTTTCTCGAAAGATACAAAATGCTTTCCGCAAACGAATAGTCCTTTCTGGGATAATGGATATGAAGCGAATCCCTGTCTATGTAATGGCTTTTGGCCTGCAGGCAATACGATATGATTGCCGGCATCTTCGACATCAGCGAAATCCCCTTTCTGATAAGCTCAAGCGGCTGCGTATTGTCAGGATCGGAATCGAAAGAATATAGCGACAATATTGATCGCGTGATATGGTTCATAAGGGATCGCGACGGACTCGGCAATATTATGTTTTCCAGAAAACCGTTCGGCAGTTCGTAGTTTTCGCGTATTATCTTCTTGAATTCCTGAGACTCGCTCGCATTAGGATAATGCCCGAACAGAAGGAGAAAGCAAGTGTTCTCATATCCGAAATCCCCATTCGCCGATTTGACGACATCGCGGATGTCCATGTTCCTGAAGTACAGATTCCCTTCCTTGGGAATCTTGACATCGTTCTCTACCGTATAGCCCGACACATCCGATATTTTCGACAAACCCACCAGAACGCCGGTTCCGTTTTCGTTCCTCAGCCCTTTCTTGACCTTGTATTTGGTGTAAAGACCCGGATCGATATGACCATCCCGTATGAGATCAGAATACTTGTATGCCAGAAAATCGCTCATCGGACCGCACCTCGCCATCCCCGCCTTATCTTGTTCAACAAGCCGCCTGCCAATATCAATTCGTATTCCTCGAAGGAAAGCGTATTCGCCTGAACGTATTTCCTGCCGTTATGATATATCTCGATCTTCTTCATATCGAAGTGGACTTCCACCTCATCCGAAATCTTCGCAGGCAATTCGCCTGTTATAGGCAATATTCCGAAATTTATCAGATTCTTCCTGTGTATCCTCGCAAAAGACGGAGCGATGACCGCTTTTATCCCAAGATACCTCGGAGCGATAGCGGCATGCTCGCGACTCGAGCCCTGCCCGTAATTGGCGCCCGCCACTATGACGCCGCCCTGAAACTCCTTGCACCTTTCGACAAATCCGGAATCCTGCCTGCAAAATACGAATTGCGAGATTTTCTCTATGTTGCTTCTGTAAGGCAAGACATCCGCCCCCGCCGGCATTATGTGATCAGTCGTTATGTTGTCGCCCAGAACAATCGTCACCTTCGCCGCAAATGCGTTCCGACTACCCATCGGATCCGAATGAGCTATGGGATCGAAATCCGGAAACATCCTTATGTTCGGTCCCATCTCCGGCTCGCCCGAGAAATCGGGCATTATCAGCAAGCTGCTATCGACGGGATAAGGGGATTTGAAATCGAATTCGCCGGCATCGAAGCGTTCCGCCTGCGTCACATAGCCTGCGATAGCGGAGGCGGCGGCGGTCTCCGGAGAAACGAGATAGACATTCGCGCTTTCCGTTCCGCTCCTGCCGTAGAAGTTCCTATTGAACGTTCTAAGCGAAACAGCATCGGTCTTCGGCGACTGCCCCATGCCGATGCAAGGTCCGCAAGCCGTTTCCAGCAGCCTCGCGCCGGCATCCAGAAAAATGCGCAGAATTCCGCTTTCGGTTATCATCTTCATGACTTGCAGGCTTCCAGGAGCGATCGCCAATGAAACGTCCTTATGAACCTTCTTCCCCTTCAGTATGGCAGCCGCTTTCGCCAAGTCCGCATAGCTGGAATTCGTGCAGCTTCCGATTAGCACCTGATCGACCTTGAGGTTTGCGAGCGATGATATTTCCTTGACATTGTCAGGAGAATGAGGACATGACGCAACGGGCTTGAGAGCGCTCAGATCCAATGTTATCCTTTCATCGTATTCGGAATCCGAATCCCTTTCCATCGGCGTGAAATCCTTCTGCCTGCCTTGCAAAGCGAGAAACTCTCTCGTCCGTTCGTCCGATGGGAATACGGAGGTGGTGGCGCCGAGCTCCGCGCCCATATTGCAAATAGTCGCTCTCTCCGGAACGCTAAGGCTCATAACGCCTTCGCCGTAATATTCCATTATCTTATTCACGCCGCCCTTGACGGTAAGCTTTCCGATCAAATGCATTATGACGTCTTTTGCGGATACGCCCTGAGCGAGCCGGCCTTTCAGCTCTATTCCCACGACTTTAGGCTTCGCTATCGCATAAGCCATTCCGGCCATCGCGCATGCAACATCCAATCCGCCGGCGCCAATGGCGATCATTCCCATTCCGCCCGCTGTCGGAGTATGCGAATCGGAACCTATCAGCGTCTTTCCGGGAATCGCAAAACGCTCCAAATTGACCTGATGGCAAATGCCGTTGCCGGGCTTGGAGAACACTATGCCGTATTTGCATGCAACTGTCTGCAGAAAACGATGGTCGTCCGCATTCATGAAACCGTTCTGAAGCGTATTATGATCGGCGAACGATACGGACAAATCGGTTTTCACCCTGTCCACGCCCATTTTCATGAACTCGAGATAAGCGAGAGTCCCCGTGGCGTCCTGCGTCAGAGTGCAATCCATTTTCAGCCGCATCACATTGCTGCCGCTATCAAACGACACCAGATGCGAGTCGAGGATTTTGTTTGTCAGATTCTTTCCCATTCATGCAATCATACGCTTGAAGCAAACAGGTGTCAACATTGTTTTGTACAATGGCGAATACCTGCGGGCGACAAACGCATTAATCGACTCCGAGCGCCGAGCCATACGCAAACGGAAGGGGAAAATAGGATTTCACCCCAAGCTTCTTGCTAAGCTCCCTGCATCCTGCGAACCCCTTG
>CAMOXM010000016.1:0-20025 GCA_946629155.1 uncultured Spirochaetaceae bacterium
TTGCCGGTTTTACGCCTCGAAAATCCACAGGCATCTTCAAGCAGCAGGTTTTTTGAACTGCCCTAAAAAGCCCCTGCTTTCGCAGGGGCTGAAATAAATAACTTATATTTTTCAGAGATTATTTTAAGATGCGAAGCCCTTCCGACGCAAGGCGTTTTTCGAGAAAATCGCCAATGCTTTGCGCATTGGCGCTTTTTCGATGGAAATGCCATGCGCTGGAAGAGCGAGCAGCATGAAGGAAGCGGTTTTATAAGAACCTCTTGCTATCACTTGCTAGGCACAGCCACTACCGTAAGCATGACGCCAGCAGGAAGACTAGGGGCCGTAGCCGAATAAGTTTCGCCTTTCTTGACACCCTGTCTGACCTTCACGATGTTGTTCGTATCGTTGACCATATTCGAACCGCTGTTGACATAGCCGTATTGGCCGTCGGGATACGAAGCATACAGCCACATGTTGACCGAAGGCACTTTGCATCCGTTTATATCAAACCAACCGTTATTGTTGAAAGCGAACGGCGGCTTGAGCCCGGAAACTTTGGACAGCATGGCCGCGGTCTGCATATTCGCAATGAGATCGGTTTTCGTTATATTGGAATTCGCAACCTTATTGATTGCCCTGACCATGCACTCGATATCAGCGACATTCTCATTAAGACCGATGTTCATGTATTCCCTATACACGTCAAGTCCGTAGTTCACCAAAAGGTAATACGCCAGCGTATTGCCGTTGCCATATTCCTCATGTGTTCCGCTCTGAGTCCACGAATCGAAAGCAAGAGTGCTAAAGGATGCGAGGTTGCGCATCGGTCTCCAATAATCGGAATAATTCCATTTGCTGAATGCAGATGTCACATACCCTTTGCTGTTCATGCTTCCGTTATTAGCACCAACGCCGAAAGGATCGGCAGCGGCCTTTCCTGTTTTACTCGAAATGAACTCAGCCAGATAATTTTCCACCATCGCCGAGAAGATTTCCTGAAGCGCATTGCCTTTTTCCGCGACCTTGCCGATAATTTGGTTGTTCTCATTGAAGTATTGGCCATGAATGAGATGCTGGAACTCATGCGCAAGCGTAGTGAGTCCGGATCCTATGTTGTTGCCAGCCAGGCAATCGGCATCCAAAGCCAAGATCCTGCGGCCGACGCCGTTTCTTTCAGTATTCCAATATGTTCCGCCTTCATAACCTCCTGCTGCTCCAGTGCGTTCCGCTATGTTGCCTATGACGATGGTGATGTTCTCATCCTTCGGAATGAAATATTCCATCATTGTCCGATTGCCTATACTCTGAGCGTACTCCTGGTTGAAATACCCCCAATCGCTTCCGAACAAATCCACGACTCTATCGAAGATATCGTTATCCTCACCGTCCTTAAGAAGCGCATCGCCCAATGCGTTATAATCTATATCTCTTCTATTCTGCGTGCCATCATTGGCGGCATATATGTAAACGCGCCTCTTGTTGCCTATGCTACCGCCAAGACTTTCCGCTTTCGTAGCTATAAGCTCGCCCATATATTTCCGCGTAGCCGTAACCGTACCGAGAAAAAGCGAATTAGATATTCGTATCTGCTCGCCATAATCGGCTTTGGGAGCAAGTCCGCCTTTGCTCGCCAAGCCTTTGGAAGGCTTGGACAGATCCGGAACGAATGGCTGAATCCCCGACAAAACCGCAGGAGCGAAATCCACCATAATCTCCGCGTTAGCACGGAATTTCTGCAAGCCTGATTCCTTAACATTGCCATAAGTGCCGGCGGATGGCGTAGAAGGCCTTTGCTTATTGGAACCGGACGTATTGGTGTATATGTACCATATATCGCTGTCTTGACTTACCGGAAGGCTTATCCTTTCACCCGAACGAGGTCTGACGAAATACCCGTTCGCATCATTTGCCGGAGCAGGAGCAGGTTGCGTGCTGGATGTTCCGGACCCTGTGCTGCCGGAATCAGAACCAGAACTTGAAGGCACTTTTCCCGGAGCATACGTAGGCAGTTCCTTCGCCTTATCGACAAATTCCTTAACCGCAGCTCCGTTACGAGGCTGCGACACTCCATATTTCGGAACACCATTTTCATATATCAATATGAGCGGCGTGCCAAAGGACTTGTTGTATTCGACAGCGCCAACCTTAACGGCATCAGAGAAAACAGATGTATTCACATCACCGGAACCAAGCGCCTCGGCAACGTAGAAGCTGATATTCGCATAAGGATCCTCTGCGCTAGGGGACGAATAGCCAGAATCCGATACGCTCTTAGCAAGCGAATCCAACCATGTCCTCGTAGCTTCGCAATATCCGCAACCGGGCTTTGAAGCCTCGAAAACGACGATACCGGAATTATTGCCTTTGACGAGCCTGTTGAATTCTTCGGAGGTCGTTATTTCCACGAGCTCGCCCGTTCCCTTGTTCTCCTGCTGCGATCCGCTGCTGCCGCCGGTGCCGCCACCGTCTTCGCCGCTGGTACTACCGCTGTCGCCGCCATGCTCCTGATCATCATCAGCATCGTCAATGACATCAGTGCATCCCTCGCATTCGGAGTTGTCAAAACCTTTAATCTGACATTTTACAATAATATCATCGTAGCAGTTGCTGCAATCCTTGTTCTTCTTAGCAAGCCATTTGCTCTTGACAATGAATGTATATATTCCGGTCTTGTTGGCATCATATTTGCTTTTCGCTGCATTCCGATCGGTTACGACAGGTTCTATGATTATGCTCTTATAACCGTACTTGGTATCGTTCGCGCAAACTCTAAGATTCAGCCATGGCGGGAGACCCTCCACCATGCCTATCGAAGCGAGATCCTTTCCTTTTGTCAGTTCTTTCTCAGCCTCCTGCGAAAAAACGTGATTCACAAGCTTCAAAATCAGAATGGAGGTATCCATCCCGTTCACCACAGTCGTCTGACCGGTTCTGACATCACCATCAGATGAAAGGAACAGCATTCCGCCTGGGATAGTCGGGAAGATGTTCATGAATTCCACATCGCCATCGCCGGATGCCTTTTCCCCAAACGATGTCTTGTTCATAAAATTGAATCCGACAGCAAGCGAAGATGCGCTAATGCTATCGCCTTTATCGAACCATTCCTTGTTCAGAACCAGATCGAACAGATATTTGTCCTCATCGCCAGGAAAACCGAAAAGCAGCAGATTCAACTGCGTATCGCCCTCTTTCGGTTCGCCCACGACGGAAATCTTCACCCAATCCGGACGGCCAGTAGGAATGAGCTGATTAAGCTTTGCTTCGCTCAGATATTTCGATGAGGAAGCAAAACTGCTTACAATCTCGGATGAACCCGTCTTGAAGAATTCCGCTCCGGCAGCTGTAAGCTTCGTATTTATCAAATCAAACGAAACGTTCTGCAGAACAGCCGAAGTCGAGCCGACCGAATTGAGAGGTCTGACGAAATTAATGGTGGTCTTTCCAGTATATACCACATCAGTGGCGACATCTGATTCAGTTTCCGTAAACTCAACATTCGCCGAGATATTCTTGATTTCATCGGCAGTATTGACAAAGCCGCCAGCCTTAGAAGCTATGAAATCTGCGGATATGTTATCGGCATCCTTCGTAACATACTTTTTCTGAATCGGAACATTAAGCGTCGCTCCGGATTTCACGCCGCTGCCAAGCGCCTTGAGCACCATCTTGGTGCTTCCTTCGGCTACATCCTGCACCAGCACGACATCGTCGATTCCGTCCGGGTACTTATATCCCTTGACCGCCAAAGCGGACTTCAGCGAAACCCCCTTCCTGAACACGCTTTCCGCCAATTCATTGAAAGAATACCCTGCCGCCACATTCGAAAGCGACACTACGAAGCTTTTGCCTTCCTCCTTGGTGCTTCCGGAAACATACGCCTTATCAGCCTTGCCTTCCAGGGCATCGCCGCTGAAATCGTCGATGTCCGGATTGTCCAGACTGCTTTCATATCCCTTGTCATCGCCAGTGAGATCGTAAGGCTCGCTCGAGGAACTCAACTGACATGAGAAAAGGATCGAAAGCGCTACGAGAAACAACAATGAAAACCATTTTTTCTTCATAAGCCAACCATCCTATTTGATTATTTACACCTCCATTTCATTATACAAAAAAAACATCGCATTTCAAAACAAGTCGTTGCGACGCGGAGCATGAGGTTTTTAGAAGCGCCCTTATGTAAGCCGAATATCCACAATTTCCCTTACAAGCGGTTTTATCGCAGAAAGCACATCATCAAGCTTATCGCCCCTGACTTTGAAGATCGTAAGAACGCCTTCCTTGCGATCGCTATCCGGAACCGTCCCCATGGACACGATATCAAACCCTTGCTCCGTGAGAGCGCCCGTCAGCTTGGCAAGCTCGCCCTTTCGTTCGGTGAGAATGACGGTAGCGCGAACGCCTTTCTCGTTCGCTCCGCAAAGCTCGACAAGCACCTTGAACATATCGCTTTTGGAAACAATCCCGATAAGCCTGCCGCCCTCGACGACGGGAAGACATGAGAGATCACCCTCTATCATCATCCTCGCCGCCTCCTCTACCAGCGTATCCGGAGATACGCTTTTCGGCTTGCTCATGAGATTGGACACCTTGAGTTTCGCAAGCATATACGGTATTTCGTAAATCGAAAGAGATGAAACCGGCGAAGGAGTCGCATGAAGTATGTCCTTTTCCGTTATCACCCCTGCGAGAGCGCCTTTCCTGTCCAGAACAGGAAGCCTATGTATTTTGTTATCCTTCAGCACCTGCTGGACATCCACGATCGATGCGTCGGGAGTCGTAGTAATCGGATTCGCATTCATTATCCTTCTGACTGTCATTCCTATTCCCCCAAATATGCTTTGCGAACGTTCTCATCCATGAGAAGATCGCTTCCTTTGCCTTCTAAAGTCAGCTTTCCGCCTTCCATGACGAAAGCATGACTGCATGATTTCAGCGCCATCTTTGCATTCTGCTCCACAAGAAGTATGGTGACATTGCTCTTTTTGTTGACATCCGCGATTATTTGGAAAATTATATCGACCATCAAGGGCGCCAGACCGAGTCCCGGCTCATCTAGAAGCAGCAATCTCGGAGCGCTCATGAGGGCGCGCGCAATCGCAAGCATCTGCTGTTCGCCGCCAGACAGCGTTGCGGCTTTCTGCTTTCTCCTCGCCTTGAGTATTTCGAAAATCGCAAACATCTCCTCTTTCCTTGAGTCTATGGTTCTCCTGTCCTTGACAATAAACGCCCCCATATCGAGATTTTCATCTACAGTCAAGTCGGCAAACACCCTTCTGCCCTCCGGAACGAGGCATATTCCTCTTCTGACTATGTCATCTGTTCTGGAATCGGTTATATCGCTTCCTTCGAAGAAAACCTTGCCGCCCGACTTACCCGCAATGGATACGATGGCATTCAAAAGCGTGCTTTTCCCTGCGCCGTTCGCACCTATCAGCGAAACGACAGATCCTTCATCCACAGTAAAAGAAACGCCTTTCAAAGCGTTAATCGCCCCATACGACACGGACAATCCGCTGACCTCAAGCATCTTCTTTCCGCTGCTATTCATCATCGCCGCTCCCCAAGTACGCCTGTATGACCAATGGGTTGCTCTTTATTTGCGCAGGCGTCCCCGAAGCTATCCTGTTCCCGTAATTGAGAACCACGATATTATCGCAAATAGTCATAACCAGCTTCATATCATGCTCTATGAGAACAATGCTCACTCCCTCGTTTCGAATCCTGCCTATCAGCTTGACCAGACTCGCCGTTTCGTTCGGATTCATTCCCGCAGCAGGTTCGTCAAGGAAAATCAGACGCGGCTTGGATGCAAGAGCCCTGGCTATCTCCAACTCCCGCTGATGTCCGTATGGAAGATTCTTCGCCAACTCATCGGCTTTGTCCGCCATGCCTAAGAAGTCGAGGACGCCGTAAGCGCGCTCCACCATCTCGCGCCTCTCCCTCTGCATGAAGAAGATGCTTTTCAAACCGGATACGAACCTCATGTCGCCTCCGATCGTGAAATGCAATCCGATAAGCACGTTTTCAAGCACGGTCAATTCCTTGAAAAGCCGTATGTTCTGGAATGTTCTGGCAATTCCTTTCCTTGCTATCTTATACGGGGCAAGACCCGTTATATCCTCGTTGTTGAAAAACACTCTTCCGGATGTGGGCTTGTCGAGTCCGGTTATATTGTTGAAGAAAGTCGTCTTGCCAGCGCCGTTGGGGCCGATAAGCCCCGTGATCATTTCGCTCTCGCAGGCGAAATCCACGTTGTTCACAGCTACGACTCCGCCAAACGCCCTAGTGAGCCTTTTCGTTTCAAGCAATGTCATGCGCCTCTCCATTCGCGCCTGCGACGCCCTGCGATTCCTTTCTGAGCCTCTCCCTTTTCGGCCTGCCCAATATCCCTTCGGGCCTGAATATCATCATAGCCACGAGTATCACGCCGAAAAGAATCTCCTTCAACTGGGGCGGTATGTAGTTGGTTATGTTAAGCAACTCGGGCAAATACGATATGATTTGAATTATCAGCGCCCCGAGAAGGACTCCCAAGACATTGCCCATGCCACCCAGCACGACCATGCACAGCACCATGACCGACATCATGAAAGTATATGTTCCGGGGGATATGGACAAAGTGAGAACAGCATAAAAGCCGCCTCCTATGCTCGCAAGCGCAGCACCTATCGAAAAAGCGATTATCTTGTAAACGGTGGTGTTGATCCCGACGGAAAGGGCGGCAAGCTCATCCTCCCTAACGGCCTCGAGCGCCCTTCCTATCCTTGTTTTCGAGAAGCGCATGATCAGAAAGGCGCAAGCGGCCAAAACAAATAGCAGAACAAGCAGAAAACCTATCTTATTCGTATATGGATTGATTTTCATGCCGAAGACCTTCAGCATCGGTATCCTCTGCATGCCCATAGGCCCATTGGTCAGCGACTGCCAATTGTTTATTATGTTTCTGATTATCTCGCCAAGCCCCAAAGTCGCTATGGCGAGATAATCGCCTTTCAAACGCAATGTGGGCAGGCCTATCAGCACGCCCACGATCACCGCGATTACCACGCCAACCAAAAGAGCAGGCCAAAACCCTATGCCCGCTTTGACCGTAAGAATCGCCACGCTATAGCTTCCGATCGCATAAAAGCCGGCCTGGCAAAGCGACAGCATGCCGCCATATCCCGTTATCACATTCTGACCGAGCGCCATAAACGAAAACAGGCAAGTGTATATGAGAATCAGCAATACGAAATTCATATCACACCTTTTCCCTTACGACCTTGCCGAGAATGCCGGACGGCCTTACGACCAAAATCAGAATCAATACCACGAAAGCAATGCTGTCCTTGTACCCGACAGGGATATGCAGCAACGCTATGCCGAACGTTTCCAGAAGCCCTAGCATGATGCCTCCCAGCACGGCTCCGGCTATATCGCCTATGCCGCCGACTACGGCCGCGACGAACGCCTTCATTCCGAGCATCGTCCCCATAGTGGCATATATCTTGATGTCAAGCGAAACCAGCATCCCGGCTATTGCGGCAAGAACCGATCCTATTGCAAAAGTAATGGAAATGATCCTATCGACATTAATGCCCATGAGCGAAGCGGCGTCCTGATCCAAACTCGCAGCCCTGATGGCTTTTCCGATCCGAGTGCTGTTGATGAAAAACATAAGAGCCACCATCGCTATTGCCGAAACGAGCAGCACCATTAGCTGGTGGGGCGTTACCGACACGTGAAAAAAAGAAATCGGAGTATTGTCGAAAGGATAGTCTATCTTGCGCGATTGAGTCCCGAAGAACAATTGCGCCGTATTCGACAATATATAGCTGACGCCTATCGCGCTCAAAAGCGGCGCCAGCCTGACCGCCTTTCTAAGCGGCTTATATGCGACACGCTCGATTCCCATTCCCATGATAGCGCAAAAAACGCAGGAAACGAGCATCGCAATGAAAAATGCAAACAACGAAATCGCTCCGACAGGCGCGCTGCCCCTTATGGCCTGATATACGAACAAGCCCACATAAGAACCCCACATGAGTATGTCCCCGTGTGCGAAGTTTATGAATTTCAATATTCCATAAACCATCGTGTAGCCAAGAGCCACAAGGGCGTAAACGCCTCCGAGGGTGATTCCGTTGATGAAATGCTGGAAAAAACTTGTCATACGGACAAAAACGCCATCCAGTTGAAGCGCATCAGTTGACTTTCTGCAACTTGCCGTTCACCACTCTGTATTCGCCGAGGAAATTAGGAACGGTTCCGTTGACCTTGTATACTCCCTGATTCGCGACCAGATCTCCGTTAGGAGCAAAATTAATGGTTCCGGAAACACCGGCGAAATCCTTCATGGCTTCGACTTGCTTGCGGAACGCCTCTCTGGAATTCTCTCCCCTATTAAGCATGTTTTCTGCAGCCTTGATATAGATGTTCGCGCCATCATAAGCATTGCAGGCAAATGAATCCGGAGCATGTCCGGTCTTAGCCGAATACGAATTCACAAATGCCGAATAAAGCGTGGATTCCTTGACTTGAGGCGGCGCGATATAGACGACGCCATCGGTATAAGCGCCGGCATTCGCGTATATGATCGGATTCGAGAAGCCATCCCCCGAAAGGAAAGGCTTATTTATCCCAAGCTGATTAGCCTGTTCGAGAATCTGAGCCATCTCCTCGGTGTAGTTAGGGATGTAAATCGCTTCCGCACTGCTTCCTCTAAGCCTTGTCAGCTGAGTTCTGAAATCCCTGTCGCCGATATTGCAAGTCTCCACCATCACGACTTCGCAGCCGCTATTCGCTTCAAAGCTCTTTTTCATGCCTTCATACAGTCCTTTCGAATAGTCGTTCATCGTATAAAGAACCGCGATCTTCTTGTATTTCAGCTCCTGAGCGAAATACGCCCCGGCAACTTCGCCTTGCAACCCATCCGAAATAACGGTCCTGAAGATATAGTTGCCGGTATTAGTGATATCCTTATGGGTTGCACTCGGAGACATGACGGTTATGCCTACGTTCTGACACATCTCCGCAACTGCAAATGTCTCGCCTGTAAGAACAGGGCCGAGGATTCCGACAATCGACTTGTCGGCAACAGCCTTTTCAGCCTGCGCCAGCGCCCTGTTCTGATCCCCTGCAGAATCCAAAACCTCAAGCTGAACCGTAAATCTGGCATTAGACGACTCTTTCTTGTTGAATTCCTCTACCGCCTGTTCAACCGCATCCCTGCAATAAGTGCCGTAATTGGCATAATCGCCCGTAAGCGGTCCTATGAAACAAAATTTCACGCTCCTCTCGCCTGCCTTAACCGCGCCATCGCCGGATTGAGAGCCACCTTTCTTGTTGCACGATACGGCAAACACGCAAGCAACCGCTGCAACAAGAAAGAACATTCTTGCTATCTTCTTCATAATATTCTCCCATAATTCTCTTATTAAAAAGGAGATGATACCATAGCGTTTTTTTTTATGCAAGATAATGTATGGCCGTATTCGGCGAAATAAGCCTCAGCGCAATCTTTCCGGGAAAACCGCACGAACAAGCGCTGCGGCGAGGATGTCAGTCGGATCAACGATCGCGATCCCTTCGCATTCCATCCTGCCGGAGAATACCAACGGCAATTCGGTGCATCCCGATATGACTGAATCGCAGCCTTTGGATTTCAAGTTCGCCACGGCCCGCTTCAATCGACGCCCTCGCTCTTTTGGAAATCGCAGTCGAGGACTTTATCCCGTACTCCTTGTCGTATATGGCATTGTGAACAAGCAGCGAAACATCCTGATCCGGCTTCACAAGCTCAATTTCGCAGCATTCCGAAAAATATTCGTCATAGACGCTGGTTTCAAGCGTTCCGAGCGTAGATAAAAGGCCGGCCCTTCTAATTCCGCCGGATCTTTCAAGATGCTGTCGGACGCACTCTATCATGTTGAGGAAGCAAATCAATTCGGGAATTGCGACATGGTCTAATATCCTTTTGGAATGCGCCGTATTGCATGCTATTGCCGCAACGGAAGCGCCGCATGCGGCAAGCTTCTCAAAACAAGCGCTGATTCCCGATGCCGGATCGCTTCCGCCCGATAGGAGGTATGCCGTCCTGTCCGGAATCGAAGACGGACAGGACACTACGAAAGTGTCGATATGCTCCTGATCGATTGCCGCTTTCGTGTGCTTCAATATTTTGATGGCCAAGTCGTATCCGGCGGCAGGCCCGGCTCCGCCTATTATGCCAATCGCCTTGCCGTTCATTCGTCGCAAACATCAACGGGCAAGCCCATCGCCCAATCGAAAAGCTTTTCACGAGCAGATTGCACTTGCTGGAAAACGAACGCATCGCCCCCATCGGCTTCGACGACTACGCTTGAAAAAAGAAAACGGCGCCTGAACTCCCACGCTTTGATTCGTGAGCGCGAAAGAGCCATGACGCTCGAACCGGCCAAAGCCGAGCTTCCTATGATTATCAGACGGCTGGATGTAACCGCAACCATCTTCCTGCTGCCATCCCAAAAGCCGGTGAATATGCAATTCAGGCTTTCGCCGAGCGAAAGCACGGCGGCAAGCGTTTTCAGCTCAAGCCGATGATAATATTCGCTGTAGATTCCAAGCTCGCGCAGCCTGGATTCCAATTCCTTCTTTTCCATATAAAAACGAACAGCCTACATTCAACCGATCGATAATCGTTTCAACAGAACATATCCATTCGGGCGCTTCTAAAAATCTGCTTGTTCGAAGATGCCTGCGGATTTCCGAGACGCAAAACCGGCGGAAAACGCAGGAATACTTGCCGTATTTCGAGGCTTTCCGCCGGTTTTGAGACCGAAAAGGCGTCCGGCAGGTTCGGATTCTGAGATTTTTAGAATCGCCCTTCTAAAAAAAGCGGTCGGACTAAACGCCGACCGCCTGTTTGCGAAAATACGAAGTCGCTTCAGACGCCTCCGAGCCGAAAAGTCCAATCAAGACCAAGCTTCATGCGAATTCGAATACGGACTTCCGGCGAAAGGCGCACGACCGTCGCGCATCCGACGACTTACAATACGGGAGAATCCTTCTCAAGATACCCCATCTTCTTAGCCACGCAAGTCGTGCAGGCGAGATCTCCAGTGACATTAAGCGCAGTTCTCCCCATATCGAGAATAGCGTCTATTCCGAGAATCATAGCATACGCGCCAGCGAGGATGGTTCCCGGATTTATCGGCAGGTTGATTCCTTGCATGACCATCGCAAGCATTATCGCTCCGGCTCCGGGAACCCCTGCGGTTCCGATGGAAGCAAGCGTCGCCAAAAGGACTATCATGCTCATTTCACCAAATGTCAAGCCTCTTCCATAGCAGGACATCACAAGGAAGAATGCGCATACGCCCTGATAGATGGCCGTTCCGTCCATATTGATCGTGGCGCCGAGCGGAAGCGAGAATCCATATACTTCCTTATCGACTCCGAGGTTCTCGGCAGCCTGCATCGTGGTAGGAAGGGTTCCGTTGGAAGACCTGGTTACGAATGCCGTGATGAACGGCGTTCTGGCCTCTTTGAAGAACGGCTTGATTCTTATGCCGAAAACCCTGAGAAGACCGCCATACACCAAAACGACATGAATCGCATATCCGAGGAAGCATGCGACCGTCACATTCACCAACGCTCCGGCGACCTTCGCCCCGTTCTTGGCGAACACTTCGGCTATGAGAACCGCCACTCCTATGGGAGCGTATTGCATTATTCCGCGAACCACCATCATCATGATTTCGGAAAGCGCATCGAAAATCTGATAAGTCACATGGGCGGCGCTAGAAAGTCTCTCGTCCTTGGAGACTTTCAAATAGGAAAGGCAAAGCCCGAACAAAAGAGCAAAGAAGATCACTTGAAGAATGGTCTCATTCACCAACGAAGACAAAACGCTCGTGGGCACTATGTTGTAGATGACAGACCATACGTTCGACGTAGCCGTCTTACCCGCGGCATCAGCGGCAAGAGCGGAAACCGAAGCGAGCGCGGCGTGAGGCTGGAAAATGTTCGCCATAGCCAAACCGATAATAACGCCTATGGCGGAAGTCACCAGATAGATTATCACGACCCTCAAGCCTATCTTTCCTATATTAGCCGGAGAAACCGATGATGCGCCGATTACCAAAGTGCTCACGACAATCGGGATTATGATCATCTTCAAAAGCCTCGTGAAGATCGTTCCGAACATGCTTATCCATGCCGGAAAAGCCGTAATCCCAGATGATGCGAGGATAATTCCCGCAATCGCTCCGATGACCAGTCCGATCAGAATCTTGTAAAGCACATTGAATTCCAGATATGCTTTGAAAACGCCTCTCTTCTGTTCCATTTCTCTCCTCCTGTTTTCATATCGAGACCTGAAAGCCCCCATTTCCTGCAAAAGCGGAGCACCGCTCGCAAAAGAAAGCTTTCGAATCCAATAATCCCGGTTAGATTATAGGGAATGCAGCCCTTTATCGCAAATGCGGGGCGGAGCGGCGCGAGGGAACGAGAATCAGGACAGTCCCTTTTCCTTTGAAAGCAGACATTCAAGGGCATCGATGTATCCTCGCAAGCCTTTCCCCATTATTGTCTTGGCGACGTATTCGCGGACATAGCTTGTCTGGCGAAAACCCTCTCTGGAGGAAACATCGGAAATGTGAACTTCGACCGCAGGTATTCCAGTCGCCTTGAGCGCATCGAGAATCGCGACTGACGTATGGGTGTATGCGGCGGGATTTATGACGATGCCGTCGATTTTATCGAAATAGGCTTTCTGAATCCTATCGACGAGATCGCCCTCGTGGTTGGACTGGTATGTTTCGACTTCTATCATATTTTTTCGAGCGTAGTCTGAAATCATGGAAAGCAAGTCCTCGTAAGTCTCACAGCCGTAAATATCCGGCTCCCTTATGCCGAGCATGTTGATATTCGGTCCGTTAACAACAAGAAACCTTTTCATTGAACCCCCTCACTATCTTGGCTACGGCATCCGTGACGCTCCCCTCGTTGGGCACCCGCACGTCAGCGTATTTGGAATACAAGCCTGCTCGCTCGGCGTATTTCCTCTCCAAGCTTTCCCTTGTGGATGTAAGCGGCCGGGAGGAAGTAGCCTTCAGGAGACTCAAAGGCCGGTCAATCCAAAATACGATTCCATTATGCTTCAGCATTCTCATGTTGTCCGCGCTTAGCGGAACGCCACCGCCTGTGGAAACGACAAGGCCGTTCTTTTCCGAAATCTCCCTAACGACTTCGCTTTCCTCTTTTCTGAACCTCTTCTCGCCGAATCTAGTTATGAAATCCGCAATCGTCATGTCAAAACCTCTTTCGGCAAGCCTCCTTGCGATTATGGCATCGGTATCTGCAAATTCTCTGACCATGCCCTTGCATACATGCCGTCCGATGGTCGTCTTGCCGCATGAGGGCATCCCTATCAGGACGATATTAAGCTTTTGGCTGAGGATGCGATGATAGATATCGCAAATCTCGCGCTCGCTTCCGGCTGATGTCCCGAAATGATTCGCGGCATGAACGGCTTGCGCCGCAAGCATATAGAGACCTCCGGACGCCGGTATGCCCTTTTGCAAACCGGATTGTATGAAATCTGTATATAACGGATTATATATAACATCAGTTATTCCTATCAGATTACGATAATTATCGATTCTAATAGGCATTGAATTAGAATTCGGGAACATTCCGACCGGAGTAGTATTGATCACATAATCCACATCTAGCTTTTCAGCCGCCTCGTAGCATATCGCGTCTTCATTAGGGGTGCGCGATGCCTGGTAAATGGTCTTCACGCCAATTGACTTGAGAACGGCCTTGGCCGTCCTGCTCGTGCCTCCAGTCCCTAAAACAAGAGCCTTTTTGCCATCCAGCGAAATCGGTTGCCTCGAAATCAGGGCCTTCAACCCTAGGAAATCGGTGTTGTAGCCGAAAAGCCTGCCGGATTTGCAGACAATCGTATTGACCGCTCCCGTCTCCTTCGCCTCCGGTGAAATCCAATCGAGATATCTGACGACGCTTGTCTTGAAAGGAATGGTCACATTGATTCCCTTGAAATCCCTTTTCGCCATGAATTTTTCGAGCTCGTTTTCATTAAGTTCGATAAGATCGTACTTGTAATTGCCGATCATGGCATGAATAGTTTTCGAAAAACTATGGGAAAGCCTTTCGCCTATGAGACCATATTCCATTTCCCTAACCTTCAAAAGGGCCTGTGCCTGCAAGCGCGTCAGTCCCATATCTTAACGAGAGGAAATCGCAGACAACGATGGCCGCGAGGCTCGTTATGACAATGCAAATGCGTCTTATGATAGCAGGATCATGCCTGCCATTTATCTCAATCACCGAATTTTCGCCTTTCAGAAAGTCGATAGTGTCCTGACGCTTGGAAATGGACGGCGTCGGTTTGACGGCGCATTGGAATACGACCGGCATGCCATTCGTTATGCCGCCATTCGCACCACCGTTATTATTAGTCCGGGAAACCACCTTGCCATTTAAAAATGCGAAGGCATCGTTCGCTATGCTCCCCTTAGCATCGGCAAAACCGAAGCCTAGGCCGAATTCCACTCCCTTAATCCCGCCTACCGAAAACATCGCATTAGATATGACGCCTTCGACAGAGGAAAACCACGGTTCGCCTAATCCTGCGGGAAGCCCGACGATTGCCGTCTGCGTGATTCCGCCTATGGAATCACCATCCCGTTTCGCTGTTTCGATTTCCTTTTCGAATTTTTCCTGCGCATCTGATATGATTGGAAACATCCTGCCGCCAATAGCATCGATTTCCTTCTCGAAATCCGAGAAACTTCTGTCATGCGCGTTTCCGCATCGAAGAATGTGCGTACCGATTCTCACCCCTCTGTTTTTAAGCGCACTAAGGCAAATCGCACCAAGTCCTACGATCGGGGCGGTGATTCTTCCCGAAAAATGTCCGCCGCCCCTATAATCCTCAAAACCATGATATTTGCAAAACGCCGCATAATCCGCATGCGACGGCCTGGCCTTGCCTCTAAACGCTTCATAGGAGGAGCTGTCAGTGTCGGCATTGGGTATGATCATGCAAATCGGCGCACCCGTCGTAAAGCCGCCGAACACTCCGCCGACGATTTCATACTTATCTGCTTCGACCCTGGCGGTATCCGTTTTCGCATTCGGGCGACGCTTCGCCAAATTGGCGTCTATAAGATCGTAGTCAACCTTTACTCCGGGAGCGAAACCGTCAAGAACCGCGCCTATCATCGCGCCATGGCTTTCGCCGAATAGCGTCATCTTCACATTGTTTCCGATGGTGTTTTTCATAAGAAGAGCTCTTGATCGCTTTTCCAACATCTTTCGGGTCATCAAAGTGCTTTCCAAACACCACAAGGCGTTCATCAGCACTTCTCATGTCCACGAAACTCTCATTGCGTTAGAAACCGCATATAGGGAAAACCTTAGACCCTACAGCAGAAACATCGAAAAACCGCATGCAACAAGAAATGTCAAAAAAGCATTGTATTTCATAAGACCTCCTCCTTACTCTAGTGCGCTTCCAAAAAAATGCAATTCCATGTCTATGGAGATTCTAGAAACGCATTCTATGAATTTTTCCCATTAATGTTAATGAAATTTTTTATTTTTGCAAATATTTGTGGAATTCGCTTGCAGGAACGAGAATAGTCTTCCCGTTTGCAATCGCTTTCTGAAGTTTGCTGCCAGGATTTTCGCCTACAAGCAGGTGAGTGGTCTTAGATGACACCGAGCTGACGATGCGGGCGCCGCGCCGACGGACCTCCTCCATAGCGAGATCGGGGTTCTTAAAACCTTCTACCGAACCGGTAACGCACCAAACCTGACCTGCAAGACTATCGTCTATGATGTCACCATCGCCTTCCTGACGTCGCATCATAAGAGGCACAGACTTCAGACGTTCTATGCGCGCAAGCATCTTCGGAGTCTTGAAAAAGGATATTATGCTGGCAGCCATCTTCGGTCCTATCATCTGTATGCGCGACAGAGACTCGACATCACCGCTGGCAGCGGCTTCGATGAATTTCGCCATGTCATCGAAACCGGCATCTACGAGTATTTGAGCGCTTTTCCTCCCCACTTCCGGGATTTGAATCGCAACAAGAACCGAAACGAAATCCTTTTGCTTGGATTTCTCAAGTCCATCGATTATGTTGCGGACTTTTTTCTCCTTGTATTCCAGTTTTCCGAAAAGATCCTTCTCGTAATCTATGAAATACAAATCGGTGAAATCCTTCAAAAGTCCCAAATCAAACAAATCCTGTATGGTGCTTGAACCTATGCCCTCAATATCCATCGCCGTCTTTGAAACGAAAAAGGCCGCTTCACCGACTATTCTCGCAGGACATTGATCGTTGATGCAAAACGTGTTTTTGCCTATATCCTCGACCTTGCCCCCGCAAACAGGACATTTATCCGGAAATCGGAAAGTCTTGTTTCCCGATTCGTTCTTTTCCAAAACCTCCTCGACCTGCGGTATGACATCGCCACGCTTGGAAAAGGAGATCTCGTCTCCAATGGCTATTTCAAGCTCGTTTATATAACCTTTATTATGCAAGGACGCGTTTTCGATGAAACTGCCAAGGAGAAATGTCTTGTCAAACACTGCGACGGGAGTGAGGCGGCCTGTCCTTCCGACTTGAACCTGAATGTCCTTGAGCACGCTTCTGGCAACTGGAGATTCGAACTTATAGGCTATCGCCCAACGCGGATGATGCTGAGTGTATCCCAATTTCCCGCGGATGGAAAAGTCGTCAACCTTGAGTACCATCCCATCTATGTCGTAGTCGAGCGTCGCCCTAATGCTTGTCGCATCGGCGATGAATTCATCGATGCGATCAAATTCATCGAATCCGACGAATCTGGTATGGGGATTGGTTCTGAATCCTAATTCGGTCAGAAAACGAAGCATCTCGGCATGGGAGTTGAAAACTATGCCCCTGTTCTCGGGAGCATCTTCGGAAAGAAAGCCTTCGTAAATGAAAATATCGAGGCCAGTGCCTGCCACTTCGCTCGTCTTCTGTCTTTTGATAAGACCCGCCGCGAGATTTCTCGCATTCGCATAAGGCTCGCTAAGCGTTCCGTTTATCCGCTCGAACGACTTCTTGTCCAAGTATAATTCGCCCCGGCAGGCAATCGTTATGGGTTTGTCAAGCATTAGCGGGACGCTTCTTATAGTCTTGACGCCCGCTGTTATGTCGCTGCCTACGATGCCATTTCCACGCGTCACCGCCCTGGAAAGCGAGCCATGCTCGTAATACAGCACTACGGAAAGTCCGTCTATCTTCTCCTCAAGGCTGAAGGAAACATCTCTGAATCCCGCCTTGAATATCCTCTGCCTGAAATTTTCCAAATCCGCGATGCCATACGCCTTGTCGAGAGAAAGGACGGGAATCGTATGCTTGACATCCTCGAATCCCTGTATGGCGTCATCTCCCACTCTCTGCGTGGGGGAATAGGGGGATTTCAGCTCCGGATGCTCCGTTTCGAGCTTGACCAATCTGTCATAAAGCCTGTCATATTCGGCATCGCTCACCAAAGGCCTGGCATCCTTGTAATACGCAGCCGAATACTTGTTCAATTTTCCAACAAGAGAGTCGATTTCGCTTTTCAAATCCGATTTGCCATCGCTCATAACGCTCATTTTCCGATATTTTCCCCATCCATCAGATAAAAGAATATTTCTCCCGAAGCGATAGTCTTGCCTTCCACTGCGGCCTTTGCTTTCGCCAACCCGAAATTCCGTTTTCGGCTGGCTATCTCCAGATACAAATCCAACCTGTCGCCAGGAATCGCCATACCTCTGAATTTGAACTTGTCAAGCCCCGCAAGGATCGGAATCCTGTTCGCGCTCTCATCTTCGCCTAAAACGCAAAAGGCGCCCGCTTGCGCCAGCGCCTCGACGACAAGCACTCCCGGCATTACAGGCGCATCCTTGAAATGCCCTTGGAAAAAAGGCTCGTTGACCGTGAGGTTCTTGTAGGCATATATGTATTCCCCAACCTTCATGTCAACGACCCTATCAACGAGCAGAAACGGATAGCCTTGCGGCAGAACTGATCGTATCTTGTTTATATCGTATTGCCTGCCATCTCCGGACTGATTCATTTGTCCAACCCTCTGATTATATGCCTCGGGCAGGCGGCGGCTGCCTGCTCGGTTTGCGGGTAATCCCTGTCATAATCGACGATTGAAAGGAATTCATCCATCCTGCAGCCTGAATCGGGATACTTGCTCACGCATATAGAGCAGCCGATGCATCCTGCCTTGCACACCTTGTTCACTTCGGCTCCTTTTTGCTTGTTGTTGCAAGCCACAACCCATTTCGCATCATAGGGTATGAGCTTGATCACATTGTTAGGGCAAACGGAAACGCATTTTCCGCACCCAATGCATTTGCTGCGATCCACGACCACGTCTCCCTTCTCATCGTATGATATGGCATTCTGCGAGCAGACCTTCATGCAGCTGCCGAGCTGCAAGCAACCCGAACGGCATCCTTTCGAACCGTTGAAAACCAACGATGCGGCGCGGCAATCGCTCAAGCCTGAATATTCGCTGTTCCTGACCGCGACGCTGTCGTCCCCTTTGCAGAAAACGAACGCAGTCATCCTTCTCACCTTCTGCGCCACCTTTCCCATTATTTCGGACATCGCCGCCGCCAAAGCATCGCCGCCAGGCGAACAAAGACCAGGCTCCGCCTCACCTTTGGACACAGCCTCGGCATAAGCGGCGCAACCTGCGAAACCACACCCTCCGCAATTCGCGCCCGGCATTATCTTTTCCAAAGCCTCAAGCTTCTCGTTTTTTTCGACCTTCAGCTTCTTATCCGCAAAAGCCAGGAACAAAGCAAGGGCGGCGCTAAGGGCGAGCATAATCACAAAAGCCATTACGATTCCCATTGTCTCCTCCTCATGCCAAATGCAAATTGTCGATTATCGCCCTATCGAAGCCCATGAATGCCAATGCCATGAGCCCTGCGGTGATAAACACTATGGGCAAGCCTCTGAAAGCCTTGGGAACATCGCTCAGCTCCAATCTTTCGCGTATGTTGCTCATCAGGATTATGACCAAAGTGAAACCCAAACCGGCAGCGATGGAAGCCGTAAAGCTTTCCAAAAGATCATATTTCTCGTTTATGTTGATTATCGATATTCCCAGGACGATGCAATTCGTGGTTATAAGCGGAAGATAGATCCCCAATGCCTTGTAAAGCGAAGGCGACGTCACTCGGATGAACCTTTCCACCACCTGAACCAGCGATGCGATCACCAAAATGAACACGACGGTCTGGAGATATTCCAAAGAGAACGGAGCAAGCAGGTAGTAATAGACCAGATAGCACACCACGCTTGAAACGGCAGTCACGAACGTCACCGCCAGACCCATGCCTATGGCGCTCTCCGAATTCTTTGAAACCCCTATGAACGGGCACAACCCCATGAATTGAACAAGTATGAAGTTGTTTATGAATATGTAGGTTATGAGAAGGGCTATAAGTTTCATTTATTCTTCTCCTGTGATTCCCTGCGGCTTTCCGATATGTCCTGAATCTTATTAAATGCGGCTTTCAGATACCCCATCACGAAAAGCGCTCCGGCAGGCGCGGCCAAAACGCGAACGGGATTTCCCTTAAGTCCCGGAAGCGAAACCCTGAATGCGAAAAGGCTGATGGTGCCGTTTCCTATCACTTCCCTTATCAGTGCGATCAAAGTCAGCGACATTGTGAATCCGATTCCCATTCCGATCGCGTCCATGACCGAAGCGAGAATTTTGTTCTTTGAAGCGAATGCCTCGGCTCTACCGAGTATTATGCAATTTACTACAATCAACGGAAGATAAACGCCCAACGCATCATAAAGATCCGGCAGATACGCATTCATGATCATCTGCGTTATGGTTACGAACGATGCGATTATGACTATGAAACTCGGAATTCGTATGGAATCATCGATATAATCCTTCAAAAGCGATACGAGGAAATTCGATCCGATCAAAACCAAAGTAGCGGCGATTCCCATTCCCAAGGCGTTTGAAACGCTAGTGCTCACTCCCAAAGTA
>CAMOXM010000017.1:0-19522 GCA_946629155.1 uncultured Spirochaetaceae bacterium
GCAACAATCAGGGATGAAACTTAAGATGAATCCGCTGTTCGAAACGGAAAAATCTCTTCCCTCCGAAAAACTTGGAGAAAATGCTCTCAAGGACTTCTTCGGCGATTTCACCAGAGCTGCTGCTCCCGCTGACGAGTTCGGACAAATCCTGAAGCGCCTCCGAGACGAGAATCGCGCAAATCTCGATAGGAGGCTTGCTCTTGATTTTCTTCAATGTCTGCAATATACGCCTTAGAATATTCTCCTGCCTGGCGCTGGTAAGCAGCATGCCGCCTTCGTCAAGCCTTAAAATCCCCTTGATGCGTTTGGAAATCTCCGCCACCAAAGCGTCAATGCCATCGCCTGTCTTGCACGAAATGAATATCTCATCGCCATTTGAACCGGCGGCGGCGCGCTTGATGCGCAAATCGGACTTGCCCCTGACGCGTATTACAGGCTTGCCATCCGCCTCGAGCCTCCGAATTATCCTATCGTATTGCGCATTATCCTCATCATCGCTTGCGAAATAGATTATCAAATCCGCCTCTTCGGCTTTTCTCACGCTGCGCCTGATTCCCTCGCTTTCAATCGCATCATCTGTTTCGTTCAGGCCGGCAGTATCGTAAAGCATGACTTTCTGACCGCAAATAGTCGCTTCCTCTCCGACGTAATCGCGCGTCGTGCCTCGGATCGGGGACACTATGGAGCGATCGTCTTTCAATAGGAAATTGAAGAGCGAGCTTTTGCCTTCGTTGGTCTTGCCGAAAATAACTATGCCGACTCCTTCCTCCCGCTTCTTCGACATCTCATACCCCGATATGAGAGATGCAATGCTTCCGATCAGCTCTGAAATCTCATTTTCGGGAAATGAAATATGCTCATCATATTCGTCTTCGCTGTAATCCAATTGAAGCTCGAAGCCGGATGCTATGGAAACAAGATGTTCTCTTATTTGCGAAAAAGCTTCGTCAAGCGCCCCCGCCATGCTTTCAAGCGCCTGCCTTTGCTGGTTTTCGCTCCTGCTATTGATCAAGGCAAGAACGCTTTCAGCCTGCAGAACGGTAAGAGCGCCGTTTCTAAGCGCCCTATATGTGAACTCTCCCCTCAAAGCCTTCCTGAAGCCGATTCTGCCGAAAACCCTATCGAGTGTGCCTATTATGGAAACGCTGCCGTGAATGGAAATCTCCACGCATTCCTCTTTGGTGTAGCCATGTCCTTTGGCGAATACGGACAGCAAGGCGTCGTCTATGTGCTTTCCATCGCAGACCAATTTCCTGAAAGCAAGGCATTTGTTCTCAGGCACGACAATTTTCCTATCCAAGATCTTGTTTAGCAGCCTTATGCTTCCTTTGCCCGAAACACGATAGACGGCTATTGCGGAAACGCCATAGACGGTGCACAGCGCATAAATGGGATCATCGTTCAGGTAAGACATCTCTTCCTCAAAAACCTGACCATGCTCCTGCCGTACGATCTGATGTCGATTGTTTCAAGGCCTGAAACGACATTTTCAAAATCTTTATCATCTTCCTTGGGATAATGAATCACCATCACGGAGCTATCCTTCAAAAAAGCATTTTCAAACGCCATATTCAAAAGATCCGTTTTTTTCGCAAAAGCAAACGGTGGGTCGAGATACACGATATCGTAAGCGCATTCGCCCTTGAACTTCTTCAAAAATGCGAAGGCGTCCATGATGAAAACGTTCTTCTTCTCCTCGATAAAGGCAAGGTTCGATGCAAGAATCTTCTTTTTCCCGAAGTCCTTTTCCACGGCGCACACCTCGGACGCTCCTCTGGAAGCCGCTTCCGCGCACATTATCCCCGAACCGGAGAATATATCCAGAAAGCTCATGCCTTCGAGGTTCCCCAAAATTGAGAAAACCGATATGCGCATCCTCTCCATGGCGGGTCTGATGACACCCGGCGGGCATCGAAGCCTCCTATTCTTGTATTTCCCCGATGTGACTCTCATCCGCGCATGACTCCTTGAACGTCCTAAAATTTCTCCTGTCTGGCTTTCATGAACATATATTGCTGCGCAACGCCTGCGTATTCGCCGAAATTCCGCTCGGTTTTTCCGCCTATTCGATTTTCAAGCACCCGTTTTATCCAAACATCTTTGGGAAAAGCTTCAAGGAACGAATACGAGAAAAGCAGAACGCATGATGCGACCTTATCGCCGACCCCGCTTATCTTCATGAGCTCTTTTTTGGCCTGATCGAAAGGCATGCGCTCGATTCCTTCCAAATCCACTTCTCCGGAATTGATCTTCTCCACGGCATCAACGATGTATTGCGAGCGAAACCCCATTCTGCAGCATTCCAAATCCCTGACAGTCACGCCATCGAGCTCTGGCGGTCTCGGAAAAGAATACAGCCCCGAAACATCCGAACCCTCCGGAACGCTCTTCAAGACAGGCTTTCCGAAAAACGAGCAAAAGCGTTCGATAATTCCGGAAATCCTGCGTATGTTGTTGCAAGACGAAACTATGAAGCTCAAAAGCGTTTCGAAATGGTTCTGCTTCAATATCCTGAGCCCTTTGAATTCGTCCAAAGCCGAATCAAGATACGGATCAATGCCGGAAAGTTTTTTGCAAATGCCCTCCCAATCCAAACTCATATTGAAAAAAGCATAAAGCGGAGACGATGCCTCTACTCTTTCCATCACCTCTGCGCAAAGCACCCAAAGGCAATCCGATATTACGCCTCGCCACAGCCCATCGGAACCTTTTTTCCAGCGAAATGCCTGTCCCGAATCGAGGGAAATCAAAGCAGAAGCATCGAGCGAATGCCAATCGCAACCGCATCGGACCATAATGCCTTCAAAAAATCAGGAGCCGAACACCGCAATGCGACCTGATGCTTCGGTTCCGTTGGTCCTCATCTCCATCGGCTTTATGGAATCGAAAGAATATGTCGCAAGACCGTTTTCCGTACTTAAGACGAGAATCTTGTATTCTGTCTTTTCGGAGCTCTTAAGAATCACAGGATACAATTCCGAAATCTCCTCACTTCTGAGATTCTCTGCGAATCCTGCGGTCTGAACATGCCCTTTGTATTCGTCCGTGGAATTATATATCTTGTTGTCTTCCGGAGTTTTGTTGTAGCAATATATTATGAATCCGTTGCCGTTATACCTTGCGAAAACCGTTACGGCTGGAGTGTCGGAGCCATCATGCCTGAACACTACCGGCGGAGTGTATCTGTTGTATGAGAAAGAGGAATCCGCAGTATAGTTATACGACCTATCGACTTCTGAATGCAATATGTTGCCGGACTGCGTGATCCCCATGAACTTGCCGTCCGGATAAACGATGAAATTCCTTATTCTGATATCTTTGAGCTTGTCATAATGCTTGGCATCGAAAGGATGATCCCCCAATCCTATGGAATAGTAGTCCTGCTTCTGTATGTCGTCATCACCCACTGTCGTGTATAAGACGGCGGCATTCACAGCATCCGAATCTTCCCAAAATCCGTAGATAAGGTTGCCGCTTCTAAATGATCTGACGCTGCTGAATCCCAATTTCCCATCAGCAATAGTCCAATGACCTATGTGATATTCGTACGACCCATCGGCGGTATCTGCGATGTTCTTCGTGCGATACATGATCAGGTGGCTTGCATTCACAAGGCTTTTGGAAACGAAAACATAATTCTCCGCATCTTGCGAGAACGACAATTCGCTCACGGTCATCCCGCTGGGGTCGAAATTCGCCGGACTCTTCAAATCGACGGAATAGTAATGCATGGAATCCGATGCTATGGAATTCTCTACGGTCTGAATCAGGATGACAGGATTCTGCGATGAATACGTTGAAGGGATGCAGATTCCCCTGACAAGCCCTTTCACATTGAAATTCTCATCGCCATTCAATATGGTCGCCTTCGTCAGAAACTCATCCGCGCTCTGATCCGTATTCGCGGAAACCACATGCAAGCCGTCGTTGGCAATAAGGAACACGAAATCCACTTTCGATATTCCGTTCCCGGCATCGGTCGCATAAGCCACTTCCGCCTGCCGCCACACCTTCGCAGACTTCTCCCTTGATGTCGATACGCCTTGCATTATGGAAATCGAACTGGCTTCATTGCAAGATGCCAGCCCGATAAGCAGAAGCAAAACCGCCGTTGCCGCAAATCGAATGCTTGAAACAAACTTGATTCGGTTTTTCATAAGACGCCTCACCTCCTGTACGTGACTCCGAGAACAATCGGAATGAATCCCGAGATGTTGCTCTTATAGCTATCGGCATATAATTCCGGTTAAATCCAAAAGCCGGTCCTGAATATCGCCCCCCAGCTTTCCGACCAGAACGCATTGACTCCTATTTCAACGCCGGCATGCAGGACGAAATGCTCTTGGGAATGGTATTTCCAATAGTTCACGCCAAGGAAAGCCGACGCCGGAACCTCGACGATTCCCTGCGAAAACAATATGTAATTGGCTTTGCAGAGAATAGGAACCTTGGACAATATCCTGCCGCCCCTGTCGTATGCGAAATCATATCCCAAAATTCCGCCTACGGACAGCTTGTCATTCAAAAAATAGCCTACATCGGCTTCCACTCCGCCCTGAATGCCTTTGAATCCCATATCGGAAAAAACAAGCGTTTGGCCCGAATGGTTGTCCGGCTCCCCCTTCTGCAAATGCACAAAAGTCGGGATGGACAAAGGAATCCTGAGGTTTATCTGATAGTTGCCCTTGCTGTATTCCGCCACCGCATTCGCAGGCAGAAGCGCAAGCATCAGGACAAACAAGGATATCACGCCCATGCGCTTGAACGCATCAGGCCTTTTTTTCCAAAAAACACACATAGAAAAGGATTCTATTACAAAGGACACTTTTTTTCAATCGTTGCGTTTCGTACGATGGCGAGCACCTGCGGGCGATAAATCCATCAATCGCTTCCGAGCGCCGAGCCATACGAACGGAAAACGCCATGCGGCTGCGCCAACGAGGCCGACGAAGCAGAGCTCGCGGCGGAACCGGCCGATGCGAAGGCGGAAGGCAAGAGCCCGAAACGACGCCTGCGGGAACCGGATAATCGCCAGCTAAAAAAATTGTCTCATCTCAAATCTGCTCGCAGAGGTTGCCAAAGGCTATCGCTTCATTGCAAGCCAAGCAATCTTTTCAGAATCGCCAGACAATCAAACTTATGCTTTTCGGACAACATGCCGAAAATTCTGAATGAGGTTTTTTCAAAACTAATTTCAAGACGTTGCGAAGCCTATTCCGGCGCAAGGCGTTCCCCTCCGAAACTGGCTGATACTTTGCGTATATGTCCGTTTCAAAGGGGAATCCGCAGGACTTGCGGCTTGCACCGGAAGAGCGAGCAGCGTGAAGGAAGGATTTTTGAAAAAGCCTTTGAATAACTCCAGAGACAATTCGGCTTCCACTTTGCCGATTTCCCATCTCCCGCATTCTTTCGAATCCAATGTCCTGCCTATCGGATTCGTTCTGGTTATTTGCATTTCATCCATCTTCATCAACATCGTCAAGGTCAAGGCTGCGCCTCATGCCCAGCATGCCCTCGGCGATTTTCCCGCCTTTCGAATCCTTCGCAGCCTTCATGCGAAGCAATGTGCGTTTGGCCTTGTAGAGCAGTTTGCGCACGATTTCATAGCGGATATTCAATATTTCGGCAATGTCGATTTCCGAGACGGTCATAAGAAGCCTTATTCTCCTGGCATGCTCTTCCCAAAGCCTGCGATACCTGGCTATCTTCCTCTCGACCTCGGTCTTGGCTCTATCATCGATTGCATTGCTCAACCGCTGCATAAGCAAATTGGCCTTCATGAAATACGAATTCTTCTTCTCGGTGTGGTAATTCACCGCATCGGATCTGCCCTCGATCAACATCTTAGCCTCATCGACAAATGAATGCAGCGCTTCTTTGCCGATACCCAGAAAATCCGCGACATTGTCTATGACGTCGGAGTCCACGCAGCTGGCATGCCTCAGAATGTAGATTACGAATCCTATCCTATCGTTGTTCGTCACCTTGCGTTTGGCATACGGGCTGCGTTTGGTTTTCGGCATTCCGGCATGTGCGTATTCCTCCTCGGACTCTTCGACGAAAAGCCCCGTTCCATCAGCAAAGACGTCACTGAAATACTCATCCTCTCCCAAAAGCAATCCCGCCCTTGCAAATTGGCTTATCGAACGGTTTCGAGCATTTTCCAATGAGGTCTTGAGTTTGTAGTAGCGATAGCTCGCATAGCAGAAGCTGGAGAACAAATCGACAAATGAGCCTTTTCCGCTGTCGTAGCAGTCAATGAGCATTTTGATTTTAGGCATGATATTCTCCACGAAAAACATTGACGCGGAATCCTCGTCCCTGTCCTTGTCAATAATCATGAAATAAGCATATTCGAATAGCATGGATTCGATTCTGCTTAAGATTCCGCCGCTACTCGCCTTCCCGGATTTATACTCCAGAGCAAGATCGTTGATCGCATCCGTCAACGAACGGTAATCGAACATAAAAATAGCCTCGCGGGTTTGAGACTTCTTGCAAGTGTCCTGAATTTCTGCACGACATTGACCGTCATGCGCTGCAAGAATCCCGTAGCACTATCTCTTATGTCCGAAAAAACACCGTTTTGTCCTGATTACCTCAAAAAATCACCAAAAAAGTTGAATAAACCTCGCTATATGCTTCTGAATACCGGAAAGTCCTCCACATAAAGGCGATAAATCGCTTCGCAACCCAAGTCCTCGTATGCAATCAGTTCCGCGCTTTTGACGCATGAGGAAAGATATGCTCCCGCGCCACCGATGGTGGAGAAGTAAATCGCATTGTTTTTCTCTATGCACGACTTGACACTTTCACTTCGCTGCCCTTTGCCTATTAGAATGCGAACCCCGTTTTCGAGAAGAAGCGGCGTCCAAGCATCCATTCGCAAGCTGGTTGTCGGCCCCACGGATCCGAAAGCAAACGGGGAATCGGGATTATGAGGGGTCGGACCCGCATAGTAAATGCAGGCGTCTTTCAAATCGAAAGGAAGAGCCGATCCGTCTCTTATAGCCTGACATATTCGCTTGTGCGCCTGATCTCGCGCGGTATGAATGAAACCTGAAATGTAATAAAGCCTGCCGAATTCAATGCGATAGATCGCTTCCTTGTCGAGAGGAAGCGTCAGTTTGGCGTTTCGAGCGCCCTTGATCCTCATCGGAATGCCATTGCTTGTCAAATCACCACCTCTGCCTTTCTCAAGCTATTGCAGCCGAAGCTTACGAACACGGGCAAGCTTGTGATGTGAGTGAAGAAAGTCCTGATGCGAACCCTCATGCATGTTATATCCCCTCCTGAGCCCGCAGTTCCTATCCCCGTTGCGTTTATCGTATCCTTGAGCTCCTTTTCCATATCTGAAAGCAACGGATCGGAACTATCGGAACGAATGTCATCATACAGCGCCTTCTTGGAAAGTCTTGCGCACGATTCCAGATTGCCGCCGATTCCAACGCCTAGAACATATGGCGGACAAGGAGCGGATGCGGCCGTCCTGACGCTTTGAAGAATGTATTTCCTGACCCCATCAATGCCATCGCTCACCTTCAAAACCGTTCCGCAACTCATGTTTTCGCAACCGCCCCCTTTCGGGACCACGAGCAGCCTGAGTCTATCGCCTGGAACCAGCTCCCAGTCTATGAAGGCCGGCGAATTGTCTTTGGTATTCGCCCTACTAAGAGGGCTGCAAATGGATTTGCGCAAAAATCCGTTCACATAGCTTTCGCTCACTGCATCGCTGATAGCTTGATTGACATCCCCGCCGATTATATGAACATCCTGACCGATCTCCGCATAAACGCAAAGCGCTCCAGTGTCCTGACACAAGGGGATGTGATGCTCTTCCGCTATCTTGTAATTGCTTATGAGCATGTCAAGCAGCTCTTGAGACAAAGGCTTGCTCTCCGCTCGTCTGGCATCGGCAAGTCCCTGCCTTATGTCATCCGGAAGAACCGTCACGGATTTCAAAATAGCATCCGCTACCTTGCGCTTTATCAAAGAGCATTCGATATCCCTAGTCATTTTTCCTTGAGACTGCCTTATCCTTGGAATATTCTGCCAAAATGTGCTCCTGCAACGCAAACATCCGTTGGGTTTCGCTCATATCGCCGTCGGCAACGACCTCGGATTCGAGTTTGCGCATGACTTCATCCAAATCAGCGTCGTCTTCATGGGAATAACCCGACAGATGAAGGATTCCATGCGTAATCACCCTAAGCAATTCGACATCAAAACCCTCATCCGATTCTTTGGCGTTCTCAGCCACCTGCTCAGGCGAAACATACAATTCGCCGAGAAAGCCGTCATCGGGAAAACCTTTCGAATCGTCTTCGAGAAAGCAAAATGAAAGAACATCGGTTGGCGCATCTTTGCCCCTATACCTGCCGTTCATTTCACGCATCGCACTAGAATCTATGAAAGCCAATGAAAAGACTTTCTCTCCCTCTTTCAAAAAATCAAGGACAAAATGGCAGAAATACTCTACCTCATCCTTGCTGATGGGAATTGCAATATCATCTCCTGAACAAGAAATCTCAATCATTTGCTGCCTTCGGCTCTTGTTCTTGAATGAAATCGAAAACGCTTTCATTGGCTGCAAGCGATTTCTCGATCACGCTGATGGCTTTGTTCAAAGCGGAATCGTACATGGGGTATGCAATCGTGCTATTCGCTTTCTCGGACATGTTCCTGTACTCAAGAAGCAAAAGAGACGCCATTGCTCTTCTCGGCATTGGATATTTGACGACAAGCTCATCCACACCCCGCTCCACGGCCTCAATGCTGTATTCGGGGTTTTTTCTGACGAATTCGCGGACATCACCGGATTTCTGCGCTTCGATAACTTTTTCGACCTCCTCATCCGACATATCGTCCTCAAGAACTTCGATGTCCGGAGACAACCCCAACTTATTGACCTTCGTTCCAGATCCGGACACGTATTCGGCAGTCGTAACATTCACTACGCCGTCCTTGTATTGGCTCGTGTATTGCATGACTCCTTTTCCATACGATTTCTCACCTATCAATATCGCCCTGCCGTTATCGCGCAAGGCAATGGAAAGAATCTCCGCAGCGCTCGCCGTCCCCTTATTGATCAGGACAACCATATTCGCCTCTACGGGAATAATCGTGCCCGCTGATGAGTAATGCGAGCGATTCCTAGATTTCACTTTGCTGATCGTGCTTATGAGAACGTTTCCCTCATCCAAGAACAAATTGGCGACGGCCAAACACGAATTCACATCTCCGCCGCCATTGTTCCGCAAATCCAAAATGATGCTGCTGATATAATCGATTCCGCGGAACGCATCGCGCACTTGTCTGGCAGTGCTTTGCGTGAATTGGTTTATGCGGATATAGAATATATGCCCCGGAAGCATTTCGGATTCTACGGTGGGAGTAGTTATCTCATCGCGGATTATATCGACCTCGAATTCGACATTGCCCCTTCTAATGCGAACATGCACACTGGTTCCGCGCTCTCCGCGCAGCATCTTGGAGCACTCGGTGGCGTTTTTCTCACGAACCGCCTGACCGTCTATTTCGGTTATGAGGTCGCCAGTCATGAGACCCGAACGCTGGGCAGGGCTTCCTCTGAAAACCGTTCCGACCTGCACATACAGCGTCCTTTCGTCATCGCTTTTCTGATTCTGGATGGAAGTCTTGGAAAGCATGATGCCCACTCCGCTGTATTTGCCGGTTATCATCTCCTCGTATTGCTCGCTCTCCGATGAGTTTATGTACGTCGTCCATTGATCATCAAGAGCGTCCAACATGGCAGTCGCCATCGCCTCATAAACCTTCTTGTAGTCGATGTCGTAGAGGAAATTGGCATCTACAAAGCGATATATCCTCTCAAGGTCGCTCATGTTCTGCGTTATGACATCGCCCTCGAACGAATCCGGAAACGAATTCATGGCGAACGCCTGAGCAGCCAAGCAAAAACAAGCAATCGAAACCAATGCTTTTCTTATAAATCTTTCCACGATTCAATTTTAATACTATCTTCAGGTTTTTTCAAAGACAACCTAAAATATCAGTCCAAAATAATCGATTATACTTTACCACTTTTGCATTTTTCAAGAATCGATCCAGTAAAACTAATCGAAAAATCGAGTTCTGCAGCATTCGAAGATTGCGAAGTCTCCATCAGGGTTGTTTCGAACTCTGAAACACGAATGAAGTTCCCTTGCCTTTGCCGGCATAGACAAGACCGGTAAGCTTGAGGACATCGAGCGCTTCCTTAACAGGAACGACCTCTATCTTATCCCTGACTTCGTGGGGGACATCCTTGAGGTCGAAAACGTTTTCATCGGGGATCAGCACTTTCGTGACGCCTGCGCGTTGGGCAGCCATCAGCTTTTCGGGGAGACCGCCTATAGGCAGAACAGCGCCTCTGAGAGCCACTTCGCCCGTCATGGCTATTCTGGTGTCCACCATGCGACCGGTGATCAGCGATGCGATTGCCGTCATTATGGTGATGCCTGCCGAAGGTCCGTCTTTGGGCACCGCTCCGGCAGGTACGTGAATATGCAGATCGTGATTCCTGAACTTCTCCGACTCTCGCGGAAAAATGGATTTAACGAGGCTAAGGGCGATTCTGGCGGATTCCTTCATCACGTCTCCGAGCTGACCGGTTATGACGAGTTCGCCCTTGCCATCCACAAGCATGGCCTCTATATGCAGAATATCGCCTCCGACAGGAGTCCATGCCAACCCTGTCACCACGCCTGCCTTAGGCTCAGGCAGAATCGCATCGTGCCTGACAGGTCTGGTGTCCAAGACATCTCGGACGACATCGGGAATCACGCTTATGGAAGCATCGGGATCCGAAGAAATCCTGACTGCAAGACTGCGGCAAAGCATATCGATGCATTTTCTAAGGGATCTGACGCCCGCCTCCATGGTGAAATCGGCAATCAAAGTATCCAGCGCCTCGTCCGAAAATGTCATGCGCTCATGGGTTATTCCCATCGCTTCCATGCTTTTGGGAACCAAATGACGCTTTGCAATGTGCATTTTCTCTATAGGCGTATATCCTTGGAAGCGTATGATCTCCATTCTATCCAAAAGAGGGCCGGGAATCGTATCGATCGAATTGGCGGTGCATACGAAAAGCACATCCGACAAATCGTATGGAACATTCATGTAATGATCGGTGAACGTGCTGTTCTGCTCTGGATCAAGTACTTCCAGAAGGGCGCTTGCAGGGCTTCCATGGTAGGAATCGGTCAGCTTATCGACTTCATCGAGAACCATTACGGGATTTGTGACTCCGCTTTTGTGAATCCCATCCATAATGCGGCCGGGCATAGATCCCACATACGTCCTGCGATGCCCTCTTATGTCGGACTCGTCGTGGACGCCGCCAAGGCTCACGCGCACGTATTTCCTATTCAACGCCCTCGCGATGCTCTTGCCGATGCTTGTCTTGCCTGTTCCGGGCGCGCCTACGAAAAGCAGGATGGAACCGGATTGCCGGTTTTTCAGATTCATCACCGCTATTTGCTGGATTATGCGCTCTTTGACCTTCTCCAACCCGTAGTGATCCTCGTCCAGGACATTTCGAGCATCGTCCAGATTTATATGCTCGGCGCTCTCCTTCTTCCACGACAATGTGGTTACGAAATCGAGATAATCGTATAGCATCGCCGACTCCGAACTGTCCTTCCCTTCCTGCCTGAGCCTGCCGAGAACCTTTTCAGCCTCCTTTCTTGCGACTTCGTTCATTCCGGAATTCTCGATGCGCTGCTGGAACTTTTGCATATCGGTCACGTTTTCAGGATGCATCTCATCAAGCTCTTTCTGAAGATGCTCCATCTGACGCTTTATAGCCGCTTCCCTATATTGCTGCTGATATTCGCGCTGCTGAGAGGTCATCGCTTCCTTAGCAATGCGTCCGACCTCCATGTATTCATACAGCATCTTCTCGACCATCCCGGTTCGCTTTCGGACGCTGTCCTCGGATAGAATCGCATAACACTCCTCATTGGAATTGGTGATTATGTACGACATCACGCATGCGGCGGCGCCTATGGAATCGATCTGCTCTATCATCAGCTTCGCAGAATCCGCGAATTCGAAGCCGTCGGAAAACCTTTTCATTTCGCTCTTCAAGTCCTTGAGCTTCTCCGCCTCAATGTCTTCGGGAAGATCCTGCACATCATTTCTTTTGGAAACAACCAGCTGTATGGTCCTATCCGGCTGGACGAAAACGTTTTCCAAATTAACCCTGTATTGCGTGCGAATGGTCGCATAGCCGTGATGGTTCAAGTCGGTTATTATGCCCGAAAGCCCGATGGGATAAAAACCGTCGTCTTTGAAATCGATGCTGGATTCCTTATCCTTCGCCACGATCAGCACGACTTTCTCGTTGACGGAAACGCCCTTTCCTCCCGATGCCTTGCGAAGCTGCTCTATTTGAAAGAAAAGCGTTGCATCCGACATGATTATCGTTTTATATACCGGTATGACTATCATAGGCCTATTTTCTCATTTTCGTCCGTTTTTTTCAAAAGCATGCTACATATTCCCTGCCGAAAGGATTTTGCCACGGCAAACGGCAAGACCGTTCGTTCTATATGGGAGATTTTCCGCCAATGCCGCCGAGTCCGGGAGATATGGGCCTGATCGCGCTTTGGTAATCGTTGCTTTTGACGCTCTTTTGAACATGAACGAACGAATCCGAAAATGATATTCCGCTCTCGACTATTCGGCCGCCGCTGACAGACGGCATATCCGTCCAGATCCCGCGGAAAGCATCTCCGCCTTCTGCCAATGCGCCGGAAACGACGAAATACGCTCCGCCCTTCTTCAATTCGGGCGAAGAAAGAACCGCTATGAAATCCGGTCTGGTCGCCACTGGCATTTTGCAGGCGAATCTCACCGATCCGTCAGAGTCCTTGACGGCTAGCACTTCGCCGGATTTCGGCAACGAGCCGCCGGAAAGCGCTATTACGCCCTGGCTGCATTTTTCCGGCCATGGCTTGGAGTACTTCGATGTGCCTATGCCTATCAATGTCCCGCCGGTTATGGAAAACTCGTTCTGATCGCAATCGAAGGCGTATTCGGGATTTACGGTCGAGTAAGCGACTATAGTGCCGCCCGAAATCCTGATTTTCCCATTGGAATCGATGCAATCGTTGCTGATGCTATGAGCATGAATCGTTCCGCCGCCTATTTCCAAAACACCGGCCTCGGAGCTTACGCCTATGCAATCATCCGTCGTTTCGCATTCGATGTTGCCGCCGTATATATAGACGTTGTCCTTGCCTTCTATGCCCTCCGGAAAAAGCGAAGCGCTGCTCTCGACCTTGCTGACGCCATCGGCATCTATAACCGTCTGGCTCGATGTGTTCTCATAAGGCGCTCCAGTCGTCTTTATTTTGATGTCGCCGCCCGTGATCAATACGAAAGCGGAAGGCTTCCAACCGTTGGCCCTGCCGGCTTTGGAGCGATCCTCCGATGTTTCCCATTTGGCCGAAATCGCTTTGGAGACGGTATGCAAATCCAATTTTCCGCCCTTTATGATTATGAAGCCGGCATTATGACCCGAAGCCTCTTCATCGTACCCCTCTACAACTATGCCCTTGCTTTCGTTGTCCTTATACTCGCCGAGCCCATTGATCGTGACTATGCCATCGTCCATCACGAAGGCGTTTGCGACGTGAAAACCGTTTCTGCCTCTTGTCTTTATATTAATTGTCGTCCTGTCAAGCAAGCGAACGAATCCTTTGCTTGAAACTATGGCGTGCTTGTAGCTCTCGCTGACATTCAGAGTTCCCTTACCAGTGAAATAAAGGTTTCCCTTGGTGAAAAGCGTCCCTTTGCTGTTATCGCCTTTGGCCCAACGAACAGTCTGCTTGGCTTTGCCGATTTTGCTTCCTGAAAACGACTGGGAATAGAACTCAAGCCCCTCGTACTCGCTATAGCCGGTGGCGAATCTTCTACCGTCGTTCAGATAATTCGCAGTGCCGTCGAGAACGTCAATATGCAATTCGGCTCTGCCGTCATTGCAAATGCAAGGATAATTGCCGCTGTTTATCTTGCAGCCGCTCAGAACGATTCTTATTTTCACCGAATTCTTGACGCTTATATAGATGCCTTTCGATGCGGTTCCTGTCAGGTTGATCTGCAAATTTCCCTTATATTCCCTGTTCGATTCATCCCCAGTTTCATCGCCTTTGAAGCATATCTGCCCTTCGGTCTGAAATACATTCAAACGGTTCGAGCAGATTGAAAGCTTATGACTGGCATCAGGAATGCGCATCGCAGGATTCGAACCTTCCGATACGGTCGATTCGGACAAATCCACGCTCAGCACGTCATCGGCAGCAAAAGCCGGAACCTCCGCAATTGAGATTCCTTCAATGGAACGGTCGAAAAAAGCATAAGCATCGGCTTCCGTCCAGCCGAGCGAGCTTTCTGTCCCTGATGCGCTTTCATTGTTCGTATTGCCCTGCTTCGCTTTGGCTGGCGGCGCGTTTGCCTCCGTACCGCAACCGATAAAGCCGGCAGCAATCGCCATCAATGCAAATAGTGCAAACAAATTATTAGTCGCTTGCTTCATGCGTCGTCCTCCAAAATATAACAATTCCTCAAGGCACCCTGACCGTCACTTTCCGAGTCTTGCCGTCGTCTTCCATTTCGAAATACATTCTGATGGTCCTGTCATCCGCAAACAGACCGCTTATGCTTTCAGGCCATTCGATCAGGCATATCGCATTCTCGTCTTGCATTATCTCCTCGCCGCCGAGCATGAAAAACTCATCTTCGGATGATATGCGGTACAAATCGAAGTGGTAATAGACGACATCGCCATCGTCAGAGGGGTATGATTCGTAATATATGAACGTTGGTGATACGACAGGGCGTGAAATCCCCTTGAAATGCAGAAAGCGGCGGGTCCATTCGGTTTTTCCGGAGCCTAAGGAGCCGGAAAGAGCGATTGCCATGCCTTTGCGGACATGCTCGGATACAAACTCCGCAACCGGTGCGAGCGCATCGGGGCTTTCCGCATAAAAAACCTTTTCCATCATGACAGGCGACTGCGATCGAATCATTCAACCGGAACGGTGGAAACCTCGAACGTTTCGGAATATGTCACATCCTTCGGCCTGTAGGGCTCCAAGACCCTATTTATGAAGGAGACGCAATCATCAAGGCATTCACGGGATTTTCCAACAAAAGCATTAGTCATCAGAAAACCATGGAACATGCCGGAATACTCCTTCATTTCCGCCTTGACGCCGAATGCTTTCAGCAAAGCGAAATACGATTTGCCTTCATCCTTGAGCGAATCGACTTCCGGAATCGCAATCAGATGTTCAGGCAAATCCAAGGGAAGATCAAGCTTGGCAGCATACTTCTTCATGGGGTTATCCCATCCCTTAACCTGCATGAGTCCCTGAAGCATGACAAGCGGCGATGCATACGGCTTGTAAGCATCCTCCGCATTCTCCAAATACGCATCCATGACATAGTTAAGATATGCCAAACTCGTAACATAATATCTGTTCGGATCCTCTATGCCTGAAAACACTATTCTGGAATAATTCAGCCTTTCGGTAACATCCACCGAAGGATATAGAAGCAGAACGCCGCGGGCCTTTCTCTCCTTGTTCTCCGCTATTCTGATTGTCAAACCGGAAATGAGGTTGCCGCCGGAACTGTCGCCGAGGAAAATCACATTCGAATTATCAAGCCCATAGCAATCAGCGACATCATCATCCATAAGCCACTTGTAAACAGCATAGGTGTCATTCACCGCCGCAGGGAACTTGTTCTTCGGAGCGAGCCTGTATTCATAAAACAGAACAACGCAATCAGTCATATTCGTCAGGTTTTTGACGAGGCTTTCGTAAACTGTGAAATCCTGAGTGGTGAACCCTCCGCCATGCGCAAAGAAAATCACAGGATGCTTTTCTCCGCTTTCGTAATACCGGCTGTTCGGATATGACAGGAATATGCGAACCGGATCGGTTTCGGTAAGAAGCGTAGCCTCCACGACGTTGTCCCTCTTGGAACGCAGGAAAAGATCTATCAGACTGGAATATTTCGTGTTCAATTCCTTCATCTTCTCCTCATCGCCGAGCAAAGTCATGAGAACCGCAGAGCGCTTGGAATAAGACGAATCCGGATCCAACGTCTTCATGTTCTTCTCGACCAGCTCGTCGGAATAGCCCAACACGGTCGAATAAAGAAAATCTTCTGCCATCGTGTAGCACGAAGCAGCCGAAAGGCACGCAATGAGGATGGCAAGAACGGATATCAACCTGAAAAACAACTTCATACGCTTGTCTTACTCGCCATCCTTCCTGTTTATTATAAGATGCAGTTCCTCCAATTGCTCTGAGGAAACCTCGCTGGGGGATTCGTCCATAGGCGAAACGGCAAACGTATTCTTCGGAAAAGCGATCACCTCCTTGATAGAGGTCTCGTTTTGGATTATCATGCATATCCTATCTATTCCAGGCGCTATTCCGGCATGAGGCGGCGCGCCGTACTCAAACGCCTCCATAAGGAAGCCGAACGCTTTCTTTGCCCGTTCCTTCGAATAGTCGCATATTTCGAATATCTTCTCCTGCAAATCCATCTCATTGATTCTTACCGAACCCGAAGCAACTTCATATCCGTTCAGAACAAGGTCGTACAAGTCGCCGAGAATCTTGCCGGGATCCGTATCGAGATATTTCATGTGCTCCTTCTTCGGCCTTGAGAACATGTGATGCTCCGCCTCCCAATGTCCAAGCTCTTCATTATAGGAAAACAGCGGAAAATCCACTATCCAGCAGAAGGCGAATCCTTTGTCTTTCGTAAGACCGAGTTGAGAACCCATCTTGTTTCTCATGCTTCCGGCCTGAGCGCAAGCCGCCTTCCATTTTTCATCCGCCACGACAAGAAGCGCATCACCTTCCTCGAGCGAGAACTTCCTTACAATGGAGAATTGAAGGCCATCATCGAAGAACTTGGCTGCAGAGCCGGAAAGCACAAGCTTGGAACCATCCTTTTCCGCCTTCAAAAAGAATCCCGCCTTGTTTTTATAAATCTTGGCTTCTTCAAGGTATTCCTCGATCTGCTTTCTCGAATACGGCTTCGATTTGTCGATAAGAGGCAGCCGGATTGCCTTCGCGAAGCCGCCCTTATCCGTTATCTCCTTCATCTTCTCAAACGAAGACTTGCCGAGCTCATCGGCAAAATCCAAAATCTTGCAATCGAACCTCAAGTCCGGCTTGTCGCTTCCATAGTCGTTCATGGCATCCATATACGGAAGCCGGACGAACTTATCAGGCAAATCGTAATTGACGACTTCCTTGAAAACGGATTTGAACAAGCCTTCCATAAGCGCAAGCACATCATCCCTTTCGACAAAGCTCATCTCCAAATCGAGCTGCGTGAACTCAAGCTGCCTGTCGCCTCTCGCATCCTCATCCCTATAGCATCTCGCGATCTGATAGTACCTGTCCATGCCGGACACCATCAGAAGCTGCTTGTAGAGCTGAGGACTCTGCGGCAGGGAATAGAATTTACCCGCATACAACCTGGAAGGGACCAGAAAGTCCCTCGCGCCCTCCGGCGTGCTTCTGATAAGCGTGGGGGTTTCTATTTCAAGGAAATCCTTGCTGTCAAGATACTTTCGTATGGCGGTGACGAATCTGGTTCTCAGGATGAGATTCTCCTTCATCTTTCGCGATCTCAAATCGAGATACCTGTATTTGAGTCTGAGATCCTCTTTGGCCTGCGTCTTGTCGTCGGATATGGCGAAAGGAAGAACCTTGCAGGTGGAGAAAATCTCTATTTCAGCGGCTTCTATTTCCACTTCGCCCGTAATCATGTCCTTATTTACAAGGGATGCGTCCCTTTTCCTGACTACCCCTCGGACGCCTATGCAATATTCGTTCTTAAGCTCCTTGGCTGTCTTGCGCACTTGCGAAGGCGACTTGTCGTTTACCACCACCTGGACGACGCCGCTTATATCCCTGACATTTACAAATGTCAGCCCCTCGCCATGCTCTCGTATCCTATGAACCCAGCCGTTCACTACGACTTCCTTTCCAGCGAGCTTCGCCTGGACTTCCGAAACATATATGGTTCTTTTAAGCATATCCGCTCCATTTGCCGCAACCTTTCAGAAGCAGCCAATCTTTATTATTATACTTCCCAATCGAATGATTTATCAAGAGCATTTTTAATCCCGTGTCGCTATCGGGCGATTAGTTCCGCCAAGGATCATCGGGCGACATGTTCCGCATTGAGGCTTCGGCATGCTACAAAAAAACCGCTGCGGTTTTCGCTTGGAAAAACGCAGCGGCACAATGCTTAAGGGCAATTCAGATTCATGCCCATGCTTTCGCATCCGGCGACACCCTTTTCAAGTCATTAGAAACGACCTTTATACGCATCGATGAATATCTGCCTTATCTCCTTTATGAGAGGATGACGCGGATTGGCTCCGGTGCATTGGTCATCATAGGCTCGCTCGCACAGCTCATCAAGATTCGCCATGAAGACATCTTCCTTGACCCCGTAGTCATTTATGGATTTCGGAAGCTCGATTGCTGTCATGAGCTCATCTATGGCCTTGACCAGAAGCTCCACTTTTTCGTCGTCATCCTTGCCGCCGAGATTGAGCTCGTCGGCTATCTGACCGTATTTCCTCTTGGCGCAAGGATATTTGTATTGCGGGAATATCGCTTGTTTGGAGGGCTTGTCCGTCGCATTGTATTTTATTATCTGCCTGAAAAGGAGCGCATTGGCCACGCCGTGCGGAATGCCATACATAGCACCGAGCTTATGAGCCATGGAATGGCACAATCCCAAAAACGCATTGGCAAACGCCATGCCCGCAATGGTAGCGGCATAGTGCATCTTCTCCCTTGCCAACGGATCGCTTGCTCCGTCGTTATAGCAGCGCGGAAGGTATTTGAACACGAGCTTTATCGCTTCAAGAGCATTTGAGTTCGTAAAATTCGTTGCCATGCAGGAAACATACGCCTCAACCGAGTGGACTAGAGCATCGATTCCTGATGCGCTTGTAAGGCCTTTCGGCATGCCATCCACGAAATCAGGATCGACTATTGCCATGGTAGGAGTCAGCGCATAATCGGCCAAAGCGTATTTCTGATGCGTGGCCTCATCCGTTATTATGGCGAAAGGCGTCACTTCCGAGCCGGTTCCTGAAGTTGTCGGAATGCACACCATATCCGCCTTCTTGCCAAGTTCGGGAATCTGGCAGATGCGCTTCCTTATATCCATGAACCTCATGGAAATATCCGCAAAATCAGTTTCCGGCTGCTCGTAAAGAAGCCAGATGATCTTTCCCGCATCCATCGGCGAGCCGCCGCCAAGGGCGATTATGACATCAGGTTCGTAAGGACGGACGACTTCAAGGGCCTGCTTGATCGTGGATAGCGTGGGATCAGGCTTCACGTCGAAGAATATCTGATGATCGATGCCGACGGAATCGAGCGCTTTGGTAATGACATCCACCGCACCGGAGTTGAAAAGAAATCTGTCGGTCACTATGAAT
>CAMOXM010000018.1:0-18207 GCA_946629155.1 uncultured Spirochaetaceae bacterium
AGGTGTTCATAGAGCCGGAAGGCAGGAACGCCGCGACAATGTATCTCAACGGTCTTTCGTCTTCGTTGCCGATGGACGTGCAGGATGCGTTCTTGAGAACCGTTCCCGGATTGGAGAATTGCGAAATCCAGCGTTATGCTTATGCGGTGGAATATGATTTTTGCGATCCGCGCGACTTGCGGCCGTCTTTGGAATCGAAAATAATCGGCAACTTGTTCATCGCCGGGCAGACGAATGGCACTAGCGGTTATGAGGAGGCGGCAGGCCAGGGTCTTATCGCCGGAATAAACGCCTGCTTGAAATTGGCTGGGCGAGAGCCGTTGGTTCTTAGAAGAGACGAAGCCTATATAGGAGTTCTCATAGACGATCTGGTCACCAAAGGGACCGACGAGCCTTACAGGATGTTCACGTCCAGAGCGGAATATCGCATTTCCCTCAGGGCGGACAATGCCGACAGGAGGCTGACCCCTTATGCCATTGAAATCGGCACAGCCGACGAAAAGCGCAGACTGGCTTTCGCAGAGAAGCTGTCGCAGGTAAGCGATGTGCTCAATGAGATCAAAATGCAGCGCAAGGCCGGTAAAAACCTGATTATGGACGCAATACGCAAAGAGGCTTCCGATACCGAATCGATTATCACGCAATTCCCTTGTTTTTCGAAATACGATTACAATTCCGTCGATAGCGTAGTTCAAGACATCAAATACGAGGGGTACGCCAATCGTGAAAAACGCGGGATGAATATCATCAGAAAGGCGGAAGGCATCAGGATCAGAGACGATTTCGATTACGATAAGTGCAAAGGTCTTTCAGCGGAAACATTGGAAAAACTCAAGCGGATAAGGCCGCAGACTCTTCGTCAGGCAACTCAAATCAGCGGAATCCGTCAAAGCGACCTCGCGCTTTTGTCGCTTTATGTTTCAGGCAAGCTTAAAATGCAGCCTTGAAATGCTTGTTTGCTGTGCGTATAATCTTAAGGGTGCTTCTAAAGTCCGGTAAGGATATATGATGTTTTGAGCGCCAGTAGCTCAATGGATAGAGCGACGGAATCCGGATCCGTAGGCTGCAGGTTCGATTCCTGTCTGGCGCATCGTTTTGAAATCAGTTTTGAAAAATCTCTATTATTAGTCGGAATTATTTTACTCTGTTTAAAACTACTAAAGGGCGCTTCTAAAAACCTGCTATTCGAAGATGCCTGCGAATTTTCGAGGCGAAAAACCGACAAAAAACGTAGGAATACTGCCGTATTTTGAGGCTTTTTGTCGGTTTTTCGACCGGAAAGGCGTCTGGCAGGTTCGGACTCTGAGGTTTTTAGAAGCGCCCTAAAATTGATTTATCGATTGCACCTTGTTTGTTCGGGAAATGGACTATTATGATTCTTCGCGATTCTACAGCGATTATTCGAACGAGGATAAGATTCGCATTTATAGCGTATTCGGCGGAGTGCCGTATTATAATGCCCTTGTAGATTCGTCTTCAACCGTCTGCGATAATATAATCGGTCTTATCGCATCCATTCGCTTGTTTTTCGATTATTTGCTATAATAAACGCGATAATGCAAAGATCTCCGCTATCAGCGGTAAAATGATGATCAGGAGGAAAAAATGGGCGGTTATGCTTTTCCGTATATTGACAGTTATTACATTATTTTGGTTATTCCCACCATATTGCTGTCTTTTTTGGGGCAGATATGGGTTAAATCGACATTTAACAGGTATTCTAAAATAAAGATACAATCGAGCATGCTCGGTGTTGATGTCGCTAAAAAGGTGCTCGATACCGCAGACGTTTCAAATGTGAACATAGAGAGGACGGGCGGTTTCCTTACGGATCATTTCGATCCGAGGCGAATGGTTTTGAGGCTGTCCGAGGCGGTGTATGGCTCTTCGAGCATATCGGCCGCAGGCGTGGCGGCGCATGAAGCGGGTCATGCCGTGCAGAAGAAAAGGAAGTACATACCTCTGGTTCTTCGTTCGACATTGGTTCCGGTGGCGAATATCGGCTCCACCGTTGGCCCTTATCTGGCGCTTTTCGGAATAATACTCAGCAACAAATACTTTCTGAAAGCCGGAATCGTTCTTTTTGCGGCAAGCGTCTTGTTTTACATCATAACGTTGCCTGTTGAATTCAATGCGTCCAGAAGGGCGCTGAGGTTTTTGAGGGAATCCGGAATTTTGGAAAGTTCGGAGATAAGGAAAGTCAGAAAGGTTCTGACCGCAGCGGCGTTCACGTATGTGGCGGCGGCTCTTACGCAGCTTGCATCGCTTGTCAGGCTCATACTCATAGCCAAAAGCAGAGACAGGAGCTGATTTATGGCCAAGTCAAAGGTCTATTGGACGGACTTCAGGACCGTTGCTTTCGGTGACGGTCCCGCAGAGAAGCTTAAGAAGCTTATTATGAAGGCCGGAATCGCCAATATTGATATGCAAGGGAAATTCGTAGCTGTAAAGATGCATTTCGGCGAAAAGGGCAATATGAGTTTTTTGCGCCCGAATTATGCGAAAGCCATTTGCGATGTCGTCTCGCAATTAGGCGGAAAGCCTTTTCTGACGGATTGCAATACCATGTATCCGGGGAGCAGGAAAAACGCTCTTGAGCATCTTTATTGCGCATGGGAAAATGGCTTTTCGCCTCTTAGCGCAGGCGCTCCTGTCATAATCGCAGATGGCTTGAAGGGAACCGATGATGTCGAGGTCGCAGTCGAAGGCGGCGAATATGTCAAGAATGCGAAGATAGGCCGCGCCGTGATGGATGCGGATGTTTTCATAAGCCTCGCGCATTTCAAAGGTCACGAAATGACCGGTTTCGGCGGAGCCATCAAAAATGTCGGAATGGGCTGCGGTTCGAGAGCGGGCAAAACGGATCAGCATTCCAACGGACAGCCCGTGATAGACGAGTCGTTGTGCAGGGGGTGCAAAGCGTGCATGAGGGAATGTGCAAACAAGGGCTTGGAGTTCGATTCCTCAAAGAAAAAGATGCATGTCAATTCGGAGAACTGCGTAGGCTGCGGCAGGTGTCTCGGAGCCTGTAATTTTGATGCCATAAGCTTTGCTAATGATGCGGCGCTGGAAATGCTGAACAGGAAGATGGTTGAATACACCAAAGCGGTGGTTCAGAATAGGCCGGCTTTCTATATCAATATCGCTCAGGACATTTCGCCTAATTGCGACTGTCATGGGGAAAACGATGCGCCGCTCGTTCCCAACATAGGCATGTTCGCTTCTTTCGATCCGCTTGCAATTGACGTGGCATGTCGCGATAAATGCCAGGAAGCTCCGCGCAATCTCAACACCCAGTTGCATGACAGGAAAAAGGAAAAGGGATTCAGGGAAACGGGCGATTTGTTTCTCGACAATAATCCTGAGAGCGAATACATGTCGCTTATCGATCATGCCGTTAAAATCGGGCTTGGCAGCAAGGATTACGAATTGGTTTTCTGCAAATGAATATTCTGATTACAAACGACGACGGCTATGATGCGGCTGGAATAAAGGCTCTGAGGATGGCGTTGGAGAGCGCAGGTCATGGTGTTCTTGAACTTGCGCCTTCTGCAAACCAAAGCGCGAAGAGCCATTCCATTCGGATTTCCGGCAATATGGAATTGCAGAAGCATGAAGAGATGGTTTATTCCATTGACGGGACTCCTGCGGATACGGTGGTGTTTTATGATACATCGGACTATTTTCCGGATTTCAAGGCGGATTTGGTTGTTTCCGGAATAAACAATGGCCTCAACGTTTCTTCCGACATAATCTATTCCGGAACATGCGCAGCGGCAAGGGAAGCTTCTTTGAGAGGGCATCCTGCCATAGCGCTTTCCTGCCAGGTCGGAAAGGACGGAACGGTTGCTGATTACGAGCTGGCGATTCGGTTCTTATTGGCGAATCTGGATACGCTCTGCGATGCGCTCAAGCGCAAGGGAGCAAGAAATTTCTTCCTAAACATTAATGTTCCGTTCGGCGGAAGCGAGGACAGATTTGAATATGCCTCATTGTCGCCATTGGATTATTCGGATATCATGAGCGAAGCGGAAAACACCGATGCAGTGTTGGAGAATAGCGAGCGGTTCGTCGTGCAATTCCTGCATAATGAAACCAAAGTGAATGAAAGTCTCAGAAACAAGAAGATTCGGGAGGTTTGCGACATGGACGCTGTTCATCGCGGCATCATATCCGTCAGCTTCATAAGAAGCTTTCCGAGTTGGGATAATAGCCTTTAGGCGAGAACCATCAAGCACGCAATGTCATTATTGCCATTGCAGTTTATTTAAGGGCGCTTCTAAAAACCTGCTGTTCGGGGAGCGCCTGTGGATTTCGGAGGCGGAAGATTGCCGGAAATCAGCGGAATACTGTCGTATTTTGCTGATTTCCGGCGGTTTTCAGGCCCGAAAGGCACCAGGCGAAATCGAACTCTGAGGTTTTTAGAAGCGCCCTTAATTTAATTTGAGGTTTTTAACAACGTCATCGCAGATTTATAGGAACTGATTTCAAGACGGAGCAGGCCTATTTTGCGACATGGCATCTTTTTGAAAAGAATCATGAACTTCAGAAAAATATTAGAAGGAGGATTAACATGGATATTAAGACTGAAGAACAGCCGATTGCTATTGATTCGAGAATGAGCAAATACAGGACGGATACCGTTACTGTCGTTGCCTTTCTATTGGGAGTGCGTGATGACCAGCTGAAAAACGAGCATAACAATTACAATCAGGAAAGGCTGAAAAGACTTGAAGCGGATTCGTCTGCGCGCGATTTGCGGTGCCTGACTACTCTGCGTCAGCAGCTGATGTGGAATTGCAATAAGATCGTGGATAAGAGAAAGGCGTCGTTTCATCTTCCTCTCGATTCAGCGCCAATGGGCGAATTCGTCAATTTGAAAGACATAGAGTACTTGAAAAACAGAAACATAGACGTCATCAATGTCGGCAACAACAATCTTATGTGCAATATCGCTGTGATAAACCAATACATTTCAGACAGAATAGGCAATTTGAGGAACTTGTTCTACGATTGGATAAACTTCGAATACATCAAATCGCTTTTCATAATGCCGGGCTGCAGTGCGGATAAGAAGGCGTTGGGGCAGAAATGGCAGGAGATGAGCGAAAGGATCTATGCAATTAGAACGGATTACGTCACGAACAATTTCAAATACCCTTTCAAGACTTTTCTCACATGGCCGAAGCCTTTTGAAGATAACGGCGATGGCGGAAACGCGCTCGGAAACGTTTTGAAAAACGACGGCTGGTTTTTAAGGCACCTTTATGAAGCAAACGGGGATGAGTTCACTGCTGCGAAATACGTTATAGATGCGCCGCAGGAAACAAAGCAGCTTATATACGATTTCGTGAACGAGGCGACCAATATTTCCGTTGCCGTGGATTGCGAGAATGCGAGTCCGTATTCTTTGGCAGGCTGCCTTTTGAACTTGGATCCGGAGCAAATCGGCAAGGTCAGAAGAATCATATTGATAGACGATGTGCATACTTCGTCGGCATGGGATATCTTCCAGGAGGTTTTGAACAAGGACGAGCGGAGCATCGCAGTCGAAAGAATGGAGACTACCAGAATCAAGGAGGAGAAATCGCTCGTCGATATGACTATGGCGATGCGTATTTCCAAGGAGCATTACGAGGGCAATGCCGATTCGATAATACTCGTTTCGTCGGATTCGGATTTCTGGGTGGTTATCAAGAGTTTGGAGAAGGCGCATTTTCTGGTATTGAACGAAAGGCTGCTCACGTCCCAGAGGACGATAGACATACTCGACGAACATGCCGTAAAGCATTGTTTCATGGATACCTTCGCGCAGGACGAACGCGTGCAAAGATTCAAGCAAGACGTGCTGTACAGACTTCTTAGCGACAAGATCAAGGACTTCAACGCAACGGGATGTTGGGGCGAAGCGTTTTTGGATGCGGATAGTCTTGTCAACGAGTTTTTCAGGCAGGCGTATATCAAGGGCGCCGACGATCAGATGAAGCGGGAAAGGGACGCTTTCAAGAACAAGTACCTTAAGAACGGCTTCACGTTTGAAATGACTGATAACGGTAGCGGCAGCTCGCTTGTATTGGATTTTTATCGCAAGAAAGCGTAAAATTTGGCTAATCTGGGAAATGAATCCAGATTAGCCATTTTTTATTGGTACTGTTAAAACAGGCGGCTCTGCGCTGCATCTGGATCGCCAGATAGACATGCGGTTTGCGGGATGTGGAGATTATGGAGTATATTAGGCGCGCTATTGAAGGCATAATTAGAAAATCAGATGCGACTTTTAAATGCATTCTTGTCACAGGGGCGCGGCAGACTGGAAAATCCACGATGCTGAAGCACATCTTTTCCGATAGGGGGTACGTTTCTTTAGACGATCCGTTCGTTGAGGACCAGGCGAGGCAGAATGCGAATGTCTTCATAGCGCTCAATCCGCCTCCTGTCATATATGACGAGGTGCAAAGGGCGCCGGATTTGTTTCGACACGTGAAAATCAAATGCGATGAGAGCGAGAGCAGGGGCTTGTTTTGCTTATCCGGTTCGCAGCCTTTCGAGCTTATGAAAAACGTTTCCGAATCTTTAGCCGGAAGGGTTAGCATAATCGAATTGTCTGGGTTATCGCTGCGTGAGATTGTTCATGATGCGTTTGACGAACGATTTTTACCTACTGTCGAATATGTGGAAAAGCGCAATAGGACTGCGAAACCAGTGGAGAATATTTGGAAAATAATCCATAGGGGGAGTTTTCCGGAACTTCAAAACGAAGAGGTGGATTGGTCGATTTTTTATTCGAGCTATGTCAAGTCATATTTGGAGAGGGATGTCAGGCAGCTATCCGCAGTTCAGAACCTTGATGATTTTCGGAGGTTTATGATAGCGGCTGCGGCGAGAACAGGGCAAATGCTGAATTATTCGAATATAGCAAATGAAATCGGCAAGGACCTGACAACGATTAGAAATTGGATATCCATTCTTGAGGCTTCCGGAATAGTCTATTTATTGGAGCCGTTTTCCAACTCCGTTCTCAAGCGTGCCATTAAAACCCCGAAACTGTATTTCAGGGATACCGGTTTGGCTTCATATCTGACCAGATGGCTTACGCCGGAAACCCTGGCAATGGGTGCGATGGGCGGAAGCATGCTAGAAACGTTTGTGGTTTCCGAAGTGCTTAAATCGTATTCTAATGCAGGGATGGACTACAGGTATTGCGTTTCGTATTATAGAGGAAAAGACAACGGAAGCGAAAGCGAGATAGACCTTATAATCGAGGAAAACGGCATTTTGCATCCCATAGAGATAAAAATGAATTCTTCTGCTACCGCCGATCAGACTTCTGCATTCAGAGTGCTTGACAAGATACAGGACAAGAAAAGGGGAATGGGCGCGCTTGTATGCTCATGTCCTCAGCCAGGCATGCTTAGGGACAATGTGATGCTGCTTCCGTATTGGTTCATCTAAAGGGTGCTTTTGACATATTCGATGAAGGTCTCATCCGCTATTGGGAGCGGTTTTCCTTTGAGCCATACGAAGGGGTATTCCACCAAACGCCCTGGGTTTACGATTTCCCTTGCGATTATGTGCGGGTTCAAAACGTATGAGGTTTTCGGAAAGATGCTTATTCCGACATTGCAGCCCGATAGGGCCGCTACATCCAGGTAGTTGCCTATCTTGCAGACGATTTGCGGGTTTTTTCCGATTTCCTTGAACCACTTGCAGATCATGTCGTTGATGGCCTCTCTGCTTGGGACTATCAGCGGCTGCCCGGCAAGCTCTTCGAGATCCACCGTATCTTTCGCATTTGATGCGAGCGGGTTGTCGAGGCTCATGAAAGCTGTCATTTTCTCTTCGCCGACCTTGAAGCTGTTGAGCAGGGTCTGGTCGTGCGGCGCGGTGATGACTGCAAGGTTTATTAGACCGCTTCCGAGCCTTTCAATCAATTCGTCGCTGTTGCCGTTCATTATCCTGAATTTGATTTCAGGGTAGAGCTTCATAAAGGCTGATGATTTCCTTGGCGTATCTATACAGTAGCTTTCCAGAATCGGTTAGTTGAAGATGCCTTTTTCCCCTTATGAAAAGCGTTGTATCCAGCTCAGCTTCCAGCTTTTTGATCTGACTGCTGAGCGGCGGCTGCTTTATTTTCAATTTGTTTGCAGCCTTTGTTATGTTCAATTCTTCTGCGATGGCGATGAAATACTTTAAAATCTTCAAATCCATGATGACTTTGCGACCTCAACTGCTTCCGAAAGTTTATGATATAAAAAATGTATGATAATTATAGTATTATATATATATTTGAAATTTTTTTTTGCCATTTTTTTTATAATTTCTTTTTAAGTGATTTGAGGTTATTATGTGTTCTATATTTGGCATCAAGGCAAAAAGTGCGGATATGGGCGTTATCAAGGAGCATTTTGCCAGAACGGTTTCCAGGGGGCCCGATAGCACAGCGTATAGGGAGCTTGGCGGTAAGGCGGTTTTCGGATTTCATAGGCTGTCGATAATTGGCTTGGACGAATCGGGCATGCAGCCGTTCGAGAGGGATGGCGTCAGTCTGGTTTGCAATGGCGAGATATACGGTTTCAGGCAGATAAGGAAAAGGCTTGAGGGAAAATATGAATTCAAGTCTGATTCGGATTGCGAGGTTCTTATCCCGTTGTGGAAGGGAAAAGGGGTTTCGATGTTCAAGGAACTGGATGCGGAGTTCGCAATAGTTCTTTACGAGCGCGATTCGGACACCCTCGTAGCCGCAAGGGATCCGATAGGAATCCGCCTGCTATTCTACGGATATACGGATGAGGGTGATATTGCGTTCGCAAGCGAGGCGCGATGTTTGATCGGCCTTTGCAAGAAAGTGATTCCGTTTCCTCCCGGCTTTTATTACATAAACGATAAGTTCGTCAGGTACGCGGATCCGTCGAGTGTCGATAAGGTCTGCCACGATGATTTGGGTAGCGTTTGCAGGAACATAAGGGATAAGCTGGTGGAAGGCGTGAGAAAAAGGCTCGACTCCGATGCTCCCATGGGCTTCCTTCTTTCAGGAGGCCTCGATTCGAGTTTGGTTTGCGCGATTGCTACGAGGATTTTGAAAAAAAGCATAAGAACGTTTGCCATAGGCATGGACAGCGATCCGATAGATTTGCGGTATGCGAAGAGCGTTGCCGATTACATCAAAAGCGATCACATGGAAGTCAGGATGACGATGGAAGATGTGCTATCGAACTTGGATGCGGTGATTTCTATACTCGGTACGTGGGATATAACGATCATTAGGGCAAGCATGGGCATGTTCTTGTGCTGCAAGGCGATACATGAAAGAACCGATGTCAAAGTCCTTCTGACCGGTGAGATATCGGACGAGCTTTTCGGCTATAAATATACGGATTTCGCACCTACTCCCGATGCTTTTCAGAACGAGGCGGCCAAGAGGATAAGCGAGCTTTATTTCTATGATGTGCTCAGGGCGGACCGCTGCATATCGGACAACTCCCTTGAAGCGCGTGTTCCGTTCGGAGATTTGGATTTCGTGAAATACGTCATGTCCATTGATCCGAAGCTCAAGATGAACGTATACGGCAAGGGGAAGTACCTTCTGCGCAAGGTTTTCGAAAACGACAACTTGCTTCCAGATGAGATTCTCTGGCGGGAGAAAGCGGCTTTTTCCGATGCTGTCGGTCATAGCATGGTCGACGGATTGAAGCAGCATGCTGAAGAAAAATACAGCGATAAGGAGTTTGAAGAGAGGGCGTCCCGCTACGATTATTGCAGGCCGTTCACGAAGGAGAGCCTCTTGTACAGGGAGATATTCGAAAAGCATTATCCTTCCAATGCTGAGATGATTCCCGATTTCTGGATGCCCAATAAGACATGGAGAGGCTGTGATGTCAACGATCCTTCGGCCAGGGTCCTTTCCAACTATGGAGCGAGCGGCGTATGACAAGAGAATTCGACGATAGCGGTTTTGTGGATGTGCCGGGCATATTCGCATTGAATGTGTTCACCGAAGACAAGATGAAGAGATATGTGGATGCGAGTCATATAGTCATATACGAAGTGTCTTGAAAGCGGAATGCCACTTCCGATGGAAGCAGCCGATGCCATAGCGAAAGGCATGAAGGATTGGGCCGTGGAGAACGGGGCGACGCATTATTCCCATTGGTTCCAGCCGCTCAACGGCGGCACTGCCGAGAAGCACGAATGCTTTATGAAGCCTATCGGCAAAAGCGGGGTCATAATGGATTTCTCCGGCAAGGAGCTGGTGAGAGGCGAGCCGGATGCTTCGAGCTTTCCTTCAGGCGGGCTTCGCGAGACCTTTGAGGCGAGAGGCTATAGCGCATGGGACCCTTCATCTTCCGTTTTCATCGAGGGAAGCACGCTCTATATACCTTCCGTGTTCTTTTCGTATTCGGGTGAATCGCTTGATAACAAGACTCCGCTTCTGAGATCCGAGAGGGCGTTGAGCAGGCAAGCGATAAGGCTTCTCAAGCTGATGGGCGACAAGGAATCCAAATCGGTTACGGCTATGGCAGGCGCCGAACAGGAATATTTCCTAATGGACAAGGAGCTGTTTTCCAAAAGGGAGGATCTGCTTATTTGCGGCAGGACCCTTTTCGGTTCAAGGCCGCCCAAGACCCAGCAGATGAGCGATCATTACTTCGGTTCGATCAAGCCGAGAGCGGCAGCATTCATGCGGGATTTGGAAATCGAGTTGTGGAAGCTGGGCGTTTACGCCAAGACCAAGCACAACGAGGTCGCTCCTTCCCAATTCGAAATGGCTCCCATTTTCACCGAATGCAATAGGGCGACTGACCAGAACCAGCTGACGATGAACCTGATGAGGAAGGTCGCCGACAGGCACGGTCTGGTGTGTATTCTCCACGAGAAGCCGTTCGAAGGCGTGAATGGCAGCGGAAAGCATAACAACTGGTCGCTTATGACGGATAAGGGCTTGAATCTGTTTTCTCCCGGCAAAACGCCTTTTCACAATACCTGCTTCCTTTTGTTCCTGACAGCTTTCATATCCGGTGTCGACGAATACCAGGATTTGCTGAGGTCGACCGTGGCTTATGCTGCGAACGACAGCAGGTTGGGCGGGAACGAAGCTCCGCCGGCGATAATCTCGATATATGTCGGTTTCGAGCTTGAAAGCATCATCGAAACGATAGTGAAAGGCGAGGATTACGACGATAAGAAGCCCAAGCGCCTTAAAATGGGAATCGGCATCATTCCTCCGATACCCATGGATACTACGGATAGGAACAGAACCAGCCCGATAGCGTTCACCGGAAACAAATTCGAGTTCAGGATGCCCGGTTCGGGTCAGTCGATCGCTTCGCCGAATACGATTCTGAATGCAATTATGGCGGAGAAGCTCTGCGAGTATTCGGAGATAATAGCGAAGAGCGAGGAAAAGGACAGGGACGGTGTAGTTCACAAGCTTATCAGGGATGAGCTCAAAAATCATTCGGGAATTCTTTTCAGCGGAAACTGCTATGATGCTTCGTGGGTGAAGGAAGCGAAGAAGAGAGGGCTTTTGAACCTGTCCACTTCCGTCGAGGCCATAACCCGAATGCATTTGAAGAAGAACATATCACTCCTGGAAAAGCACGGCATAATGTCTGAGACCGAAGTGGTGGCCAGAGAAGAGGTCTATCTGGAAAACTACAGCAATATCCGTTGCATTGAAGCAAACACTATGATAGGTATGGCGGAGAGGGAGATAATACCTGCGATTTCTTCTTTCGAGAATCTGCTGTGCGATGTGATAATCAAGAAGAGCGGAACGCTTGGAGATGAATCCGCCGAGATAGAGCGGTCTAGATGTCGTGAGCTTTCCGACCTTAATGCGGAGAAATCCTCGATGCTGTGTCGCGATTCGGTTGTTCCTGAAATGGAAAGAATCAGGGGTTTGATAAACTCGGCTGAAAAAACCGTTCCGTCGGGATATTGGCCGTATCCTGTTTACAGCAGCCTGCTGTTCTCGGTATGATGCCGCGTCATTTTGAAGATAATTTTGGAAAGACCTCAGGGATGCTTTCTTAGTACTTGTGGAGTTTTTATGAGAAAATACGTTTTCGTTACAGGCGGAGTCGTTTCGGGTTTGGGCAAGGGGATTACCGCCGCATCTCTCGGACGTTTGCTGAAGTCGCGCGGGCTTAAGGTGGCGGCGCAGAAGCTTGACCCGTACATAAACGTCGACCCTGGGACCATGAGCCCGTATCAGCACGGCGAGGTATTCGTAACCGAGGATGGAATAGAAACGGATCTGGACCTTGAGCATTACGAGAGATTCATAGATGAGAATCTCAATCTGTATTCCAATCTGACCACCGGCAAAGTATACTCTAATGTAATCCATAAGGAGAGGAAGGGAGGGTTTCTGGGTTCTACCGTGCAGACCGTTCCCCATATCACCGATGAGATTAAAAGCTTCATATACAATATCGGGGATGTGACGGAGGCGGATGTCGTGATAACGGAAATAGGCGGAACCATAGGCGATATAGAAAGCCGTCCGTTCATCGAGGCGATAAGGCAGGTGGGCCAGGAGGTGGGCTCTGAAAACGTCATGTACATCCACGTCACGCTGGTTCCGTATTTGAAAGGCGGCGGAGAGCATAAGTCCAAACCTACGCAGCACAGCGTTAAGGAGCTCCAGGGCATGGGAATATTTCCGAATATGATTGTCCTGAGGACTGACAGGAAGATTCGAGACAAGAGCATTTTTTCGAAAATAGCCGGATTCTGCAATGTCAAGAGCGATTGTGTGATCGAGAACAACACCATTCCGGTTCTGTATCAGATTCCCCTTATGCTGGAGAGATCGAAGTTTTCGGATATAGTCTGCAGGGAGCTTAGGATTGATGCGCCGAAACCTGACCTTAGCGAATGGAAGGCCTTGGTCGATCGCATAAAGCATCCTGAGAGGAAGGTGCGTATCGCCTTGGTGGGAAAGTACGCCGAGCTTCACGATGCTTATTTGTCAGTAGTGGAGGCATTGCGTCATGCCGGCTTCGCGCTTAAATCGGAGGTCGACATCACATGGCTTGATTCGGAGGATATCACCGAGGGCAATGCTGGCGACAAGCTGCCATCAGCCGACGGCATAATAGTTCCGGGCGGCTTCGGAAGCAGGGGAATCGGCGGAATGCTGGTCGCCGTCAAGTATGCCCGTGAGAATCATATTCCGTTCTTCGGCATTTGCCTCGGCATGCAGGTTGCGGTCATCGAATATGCGAGAAACGTCTGTGGTTTTTCCGATGCCGATTCAACTGAATTCAACGAAGGCACGACGCATCCCGTAGTGGATTTCATGCCCGACCAGAGCAACGAGAGGAAAAAGGGCGGTACGCTCAGACTCGGAAGCTGTCCGTGCGTGCTTTCGGAAGACACTGTCATAAGAAAGTGCTATGGAACTGATAGGATAGACGAGAGGCATAGGCATCGATACGAGTTCAACAACGATTTCAGGGATGCTCTGACGGAAAGCGGTCTCTGCCTTTCCGGTTTCTCACCCGACGGCAGGCTCGTGGAGACAGTTGAAATCAGCGATGAGAATTTTTATGTGGGAGTTCAGTTCCATCCTGAATTTAATAGCCGTCCGAACCGACCGCATCCTTTGTTCTCGGGGTTCATTGCCGCAGCGTTAGAGCAAAACAGGTGAGATTTTTAAAAGCGCCCTATATTCATGCTAGTTTGTGATTAATGACGAATTCAAGCAATTCGTCATAATCCACCTTGCCTGACGCAAGGCCGATGCCCGTATCGTATATTTCCTTGTCCGTGCAATTCAATTTGACTCCGTTGAGCTCAAGAAACGCAAGCATGACGAGCATGCCGACCCTTTTGTTCCCATCCAGAAAGGCATGATTCGAGATAAGCGAAAAACCGAGCCTCGCACCTTTCTCTTCTTTAGTCGGATATAATTCGACTTCGCCGAACGTCTGGTATATGCTTTCTATCGCTGAATCGAGCAGGCCTTCGTCTCTTACTCCGATGCCGCCGCCCGTTTCCTGCGCAACCAACTGGTGTATCAGTTTAATTTTGTCAATATCGAATCTGATCATTCTGCTAACCTTTCAAAAGCTCTTTTGTGTTTTTTGAGAATTCTTCCGGCGACAAACAAAACCTTTTCATCGTCGCTCATATCGATTTCGACTTCATTGTCCAAATTTATCAAGTGGTATTTCGGCTTGTTGTTCTTCATTATGAAGATATCACCGTTTTTTTCCGAAAGCTTGACAGCTTTGGAAAAGTTCTGACTGACTTCGGTTATAGAAATCATCTTTTCGGATTCAATTTTCATTTTCATTTCCTTTAGTTGCTATAATAATAGCAAGAATAATTGCGAATATCAATTTCGTAAATGTTTTCACATACGAAATATGAGTAAAGTTTTGGACGGTTTTTATAGCATTCGAGTTTGAGTTCCCCAAGAAAAGTGTAGTAAAATACCAAAAGTTCCCCAAGAAAAATGTGATTTATTATTGAAAGTTCCCCAAGAAAAATGTAAAATTGGAGACTGTGGAAAGGTTGTTGTACAGACGTTTGGCATTGTGGAAGGAATCGAGCAATCGCAAACCGCTCATATTGAACGGCGCGCGGCAGGTGGGCAAGACATGGCTTTTGAAGGAATTCGCTGAAAACGAATACGATAACTTCATATATGTGAATTGCGATGAAAATGAAGATGCGAGACGAATTTTCGAGAAGGATTATGATGTATCGAGAATCATAAGGGACTTGTCGGCGATTGCGGAAGTCAAGGCTGTTCCTTCTAGGACGCTTATAATGTTGGATGAGATACAGGAAATACCGAAAGCAATAAGCGCATTGAAATACTTTTGCGAAGACAAGAGGGAATACCATGTCGCAGCGGCCGGCTCTCTTTTGGGTTTGAAGGTTCATAGCGGTACGGGCTTTCCTGTCGGGAAGGTCGATATGCTGAATCTGCACCCCTTGTCGTTTATGGAATTTTTACGTGCCATGGGAAAAACGGAGATGTCTGATTTGATCAGCGCGCGCAGCTGGGAGGAAATGAATTCGCTAAGCGGTGTTCTAACGGATGCGTTGAGACAATACTATTTCGTCGGAGGAATGCCGGAAGCGGTCAAAGAGTATTCGCAATCCAACGATATTTTCAAGGTCAGGGAAATTCAAAAGAGCATTTTGAACGGATACGAGTTTGATTTTTCCAAGCATATTCCATCCGATCTGCTCCCAAAGGTTCAAATGGTCTGGAATTCGATCCCTTCGCAACTCGCAAAGGAAAACAAGAAGTTCATCTATAGCGCAGTGAAAAAGGGCTCTAGGGCTAAGGATTTCGAGAATGCTATCAGATGGCTGGTCGATGCCGGATTGATTCATTTGGTATCGAGGATCAGGAAAATCGAGAAGCCTTTGAAGTTTTTCGAGGATTTCGGTTGCTTTAAGATTTTTGTCAATGATTTGGGTCTTCTGGGTGTCATGAGCGGGGCAAATGTCAAGGATCTGCTGGTTTCGGATGAAGCATTTAAAATGTACAAGGGTAGCCTTACCGAGCAATTTGTCTTTCAGCAGCATTTGAGCGCATCGCAAGATAAGCCTATTTTCTATTACTCCAACGAGGATTCGACTTCTGAAATCGATTTTGTCTTTCAGTTCGATGATATTTATTCTGCCGAGGTTAAGGCTGAAATCAATCTGCGCTCGAAAAGCCTTTCCGTTGCTCTAAAGTCAAACCCCGAACTCCAAGCCATTCGGTTTTCCATGGCAGGCTATAAGGAGCAGGACAGGTTAGTGAACGTGCCGTTGTATCTTGCGGAGGAATATATTCGGATGTTAGATGGGCGGGGCATGTAAAATTTAAATTTGTAGATCAAGTCGCTTCTCGTCTGACAGGTCAAGAATCAAATTGAAAATATCATAAATGTTTTTGCTTATGTATTACAAAACGGAGATATGACATGGGATTATACGATTTTGATTACGCAATTCCGAATAATTTTAATAATGCATTTGCGTTATTTCTTCAACAAAATGGTGATGAAGAGATGGCGAAGCATATAAGGGTTTGTAATGTAGATATTAATGACGTTGGGTATGCTGATTATGCGGGTCTGCCTGGAAGTAATTGGGATAAGCATGCTATTGATGTAACTATTATGGGGTATGATGAAGATATTGTTTATATGAGGGGTCAGGAACAGATAATAAAGGAGAAGATGCAGAAATTTATTAGGCCTGGAAAATCCGGTTTATTAATTAGAGATATTGATTTTGTTGTCAAAAACGATTGTTTAGAAATTGATTTGCCTGATGATAATGCTGAAGAATCATTTAGCATTCTTTCGTCTGACATTCATGATGCTGTGAGGAAAAACGAACCTGCTCTAGTGCTTGATAGGCTTCATACATATTCTGTTCGATATATTAAAAAATTGTGTCGAGCACATTCCATTTCTATTGCTGATGACTGTGGTATGAATCATCCTCTTCATAGTTTAGTTGGCATGCTTGGGAAATATTACAGCGAGAATGTTTTATTTCAATCTGAATTTATTAAAACGGCCTTAAAAATGAATATATCGGTTTTTGAGCGTTTCAATGCTATACGGAATGACTGTAGTTATGCACATGATAATATAGTATTAAATAAAACAGAGGCAATTTATGTTATTTCTATTATAACTGCTACACTGAGACTTTTTCAGGACATTGAGAGAAATCTTGTTGTGGTATGATGGGTTGTCTCCTTTGTCGGTTTGTTTTGTATTAGGCTTTAGGTTGGGAACTTAAGTAGAAAGCTTCGCATATTAAGATGTTTGATGTTGTAAGAATAGCTAAATCTTGTTGTAAGCATATAGCACGAGTTTCCTTTATTTCGCCAGAAAATCCTTTGCGCTCAGCAGATAGCCCGGGATTGCGACAACAGCGAAGAAGGCCAGGCTTATCAGAGTGAATGCCTTCAGGAAGGCTTTCCCGTTTCCTGGAAACTCCCGAACGTAGAGGCGGTAGTTTATCACGGAAGCGAGAGAGCCTATTATCGACACCAGCCCTGCGCTGTCGAGGCCATATATCAGCCGCGCCATGTTGTAGGAGAATGGATGGAGTATGATGGCTGCCGGAACATTCGATACTATCTGGCTCAATGCGATCGACCACCAATATTCGTTTCCGGCAACCGACTTGCCAAGAAACGAAGCCAGCGTTTTGTTTCCGGCTATCGAAGATGAGAAAACGAAAAAGCACAGGAACACCGCCAGAAGCGACCAGTCGACTTCCATCAGGTTCCTTTTATCGAGAATAAGCACCGAGATGAGAATGAAAGCAAGGACATAAGGCCAATATGTCGTTCGGCTCGTAATGGAGGCGATTGCTATTGCCAAAAGGATGGCATAAGATGTCTTCTTCCATCTGAAGCGGTCGCTTTCGTATGTGATGCTTTCATGCGCAACTTCGGAGCTGTCGGCATGTTCTGCGCTTTCGCAAGGTTCTTTGGTTTTGCGGCGTAGCAAGACGAATATGAAGATTGCCAATAACGCTGCTGATATTGCGCATAACGGCGCCATTCCTTTTATGAATTCCAATGCGCTTATGTTGCTTTTCCCGAACAGGAAGAGATTCTGAGGGCTTCCGAACGGCGCTAGGAGCGAGCCGCGCACGGCCGCTATGTTCTCCATGGTTATCGTCGGCAGTATCAGGTTTTCTTTTCCAAGCGATCTGTATATCGATATCGTCAGCGGAACGAATATTATCAGCGATACGTCGTTTGTTACGAACATTGAGGAGAAGAATACCCCGAATACCATGGCAAATGCTATGGCTGTGACGGATTTCAATCTGCAGCAAGCCGTGACAATCGGAGCGAAGATGTTTTCCTTTTTGAATCCTTGCAGGACGCTGAGCATCATTGCGAGGTTAGCCAAAGTTCGCCAATCTATGCTTTTGAACAACTTGGCCGAAGGCGGAGTGATCAATAGGGAGCAGGCGGCCGCCATGACCGATAGCGACAGCATCATGTTTTTCCTGATGAGGCTTGTGATTCTTTTCATCGTTGCATTCATGTTTGTTGGAGACAGGTGTTTCAAAGGTTGTTTTCCGAAAACCTGCCGTCGTTTTGGCGCTTCTAAAAACCTGCCGTCCAGAGAGCGCCTGCGGATTTCGGAGGCGGAAAATTGCCGGAAATCAGCGGAATGCTATCGTATTGCACTGATTTCCGGCGGTTTTCAGACCCGA
>CAMOXM010000019.1:0-18161 GCA_946629155.1 uncultured Spirochaetaceae bacterium
GAGGAGGATGGCGATGAGATTCCAATCGCCAAAAAAATCAAAAAAAACAACGCTGGAAAAAACAAATCAAGCATAGACGAGTTGTCCATCATGAAGGAAATCGAGGACAAGTTCTCAAGAATTTTGAACATGAAAGTCAGGTTGAAAGGAAATACCAAATATGGTAAAATGCAAATCAACTATATTTCGTATGTGGAGCTCGACAAACTATACAAAAGGCTTGGTTCCGACAAGGATCTGATTGAAGAAGAGGAAGAATAACTATGAAAGACGGTTTGTATGCCATAATCAAAACAAACAAAGGCGATATCACTTGCGAACTCGAATATAAGAAAGTTCCGATGACATGCTGCAATTTCGCTGCTCTTGCAACGGGAAACATGACAGGAAAGCCCTTCTATGATGGAATAAAGTTTCACAGGGTTATCGGAAACTTCATGATACAAGCCGGCTGTCCGCTCGGAAACGGAACAGGCGGGCCTGGATATACTTTCCCGGACGAATTCGACAAAAGCCTCAGACATAGCAGCGGAGGTATACTTTCGATGGCTAATGCTGGTCAGAATACGAACGGGAGTCAGTTCTTCATAACTCATGTCGAAACTCCTTGGCTCGATGACAGGCACTCGATTTTCGGAAAGGTTATAGACGGAATGGATGTCGTGAATTCCATACAGCAAGGCGATGTGATAAGCACGATAGAAATCAGCAGAGTAGGAAGCGAAGCGGAAAAATTCGACATAACGAAAGAGCATTTCGAAAAACTTAAAGCTGCATCGGAAGAAATCGTTAAGGAAGCGGAAAGAAAAAAGAATGCTGAAATCCAAACGCAAATTTCAAAACAATATCCGTCGCTTATGAAAACCCCTTCAGGACTTATGTTCAGCATGGCGGCGAAAGACGTAGTCGAAGGCGACAACAAGAACTATCCGAATTTCGGAGACACTGTAACCGTTAACTATGAAGGAAGATTTCTTGACGGAAAAGTATTCGACAGCACAAAGCATGGCGACCACCAGCATCCGATCGAATTCAAGATAGGGCAAGTGATAGAAGGTTGGAATCAAGCCTTAATGGACATGTCCAAGGGCGAGAAAAGAACCGTGATAATTCCTCCTGACTTGGCTTATGGACAAATGGGAATTCCAAATGTAATACCGCCAAATTCGTATTTGGTTTTTGACATCGAACTCATAGATTTTAGAAAATAAGGCATAAAATGACGAATTTTTCTGATTTCATTGCCGGATTAAGATCTTATTTGCGCAAAAACGACCTGAATTCTGATTTTCTTCAACTAATGGAAGATGTTAGTTTTACGCAAGATAAGATAATCATTTACGCAAAAAATGTTGAAGATAAGAACATTATTTCCAAAAAATCATCAACAATCGGAAAATATCTCAAGAGCGAACATAACAGCGACTACCGAATATCCATAATAGTTCTGGAATCAAATCCAAATGCAAGCGATAATGAGAATGAAGCGTCAGAGGCAACGAAATCAATAGATATAAGCTCGAAAATAAAAACTATAGCTAAAAGCAAGAACGGCAAATCAAACTCAAATCTTTCCGTTGGAAGCGAAATCAACCCTAATATGACTTTCAATTCCTTTGTAGTGGGAAACAACTCCATGTTCGCCTTTAATGTTTGCAAAGCAATAGCTAAAAACCCTGGGCTAAACTATAACCCGTGCCTCCTTTACGGTGCATCAGGTTTGGGAAAAACACATCTGGTGCAAGCAATAGGAAATGAAATAATTGAAAATCTAGGGCTTAACGTCTGCTACATCTCATGCGATAATTTCATAAAGGAATACGGAGAAGCGGCTGGAACTGGAAAAATGAACGAATATATAAGGAAATTCGATGATGCTTCCGTATTAATTGCTGATGATATTCAATTTTTGGAAGGAAAAACAGGTATTCAGGAAGGTTTTTTCAATATATTCAATACTCTCAAAAACAAGAATAAGCAAATCGTTTGCACAAGCGACAAACCAACTTCCGATTTCAATAAATTCGAGCAAAGATTATCGTCCAGAATATCCGAAGGCGTAATAGCTACTTTAAGCGCTCCGGATGAAGAAACCAGATATGCGATTATCAAAAGAAAATTTTCAGAAAGAAACCTATCAATAGATGACAAATACATAAAATACATTGCCGAAAGAATAATCACCAATGTCAGGGATTTGGAAGGCACTGTAAAGACCCTCATAGCATACAGCGAACTAATACATGAGGAAATCAACATCAAACTTATTAATGAAGTCATCAAGGATAAGGTGATAAACGACAAGGAAAACGAAAAAATAGACGGAAACCTCATAATAGATACCGTAATAGAGTCAATGAACGTCAACAAAAAAGATTTGTTGAGCAAAAAAAGAACCAAAACAATAGTGTTTCAAAGAGATTGCTGCGCATATCTGATGAATCTGCTTACAGAAATGACACATACGGAAATCGGAATAATGCTTGGAGGCCGCGATCATTCGACAATAATACATTCAATCGACAAAATGAAGGAACAATACCAAAACGATGTTAAAACCAAAAACATAATTGACAATCTTAAAGAAGAAATTAAGAGAAAAAGCCTGTAAAGCACTTTCAAAAACCACTTATCAACAAGTTATCAAATTTGCATTTCATTATATTTCAATAAAATACAACATTATCAACATTTTTTAAATACACTGAAAACAACTAAATTTCCAAAAACAAAACCATGATATAAACACAAAATCCATATCTTATCAACATAAAAAATAATTTTTATCAACAAGTTATCAAATTTGTATTTCATTATATTTCAATAAAATACAATGTTTTCCACAAAATACTGAATCATTTATCAACATTAATTCAAAAGTTGTTATCACTATATGTTGATAACTTGTTAAAATAAAAATATGAAAATGTTGATAAATAAACACAGCATGCATGAACAATGTGATCAAATGTTGATAAACATCCCTTGGCAAACACTGATAGTAATAACATGTTGATAATCATAATTGTTGATATTTCAAAAAGATATGCAAATATATTTTAAGTTATCAACAAAAAAGTTATGCTATTATTATCATTATTATTTTTTTAGAATTAAAATAAAATATCAATTGCTTTTTTTAAGTTTTGCATTTATTTGTTTTTTTGTTAAAATCAAACGAAAACTTTATTTGATATGCCGGTGTGGCGAAATTGGTAGACGCAGTAGACTCAAAATCTACCGAGAGCAATCTTGTACCAGTTCGAGTCTGGTCACCGGCATTTTTTTAATGGGTGGTTATAAAAATCTCATAGTTCGAATTAGAAGACGCCTTTCCGGTCGCAAAGCCGGCGGAAAGCTTCGAAATACTACAAGTATTTCTACGTTTTCCTCCAACTTTTTATCTCGGAAATTTACGGGTATCTTTGAGCTGCAGAATTTTTAAATCACCATAAAACTCTTATTCAGGGGTTTGGCTATGAATGTATTTTCATCAGGATGGGAACATTATAAGAATTTTTGGAAAAAGGAAACGTTCGCTGATTTTACGGGCAGGGCTTCGAGAAGAGAATATTGGAGCACGTTTCTCATCTATTTTTTATTGACGATTCCAGTTTCATTTATTATGCGAATCTTAAGATTCGACATATCTTTGTTTTGGGCTGGAATTCATGTCATACCATGGAGTTGCCTTACCATCAGAAGATTGCACGATTCCAATAAGAGCGGAAAATGGGTTGTAATATATAGCATAGTCGGATATTTTGGGCTTTTATCAATATTCACGAATGCGGTGACTATAATTTCAAATCTTGTCAATAATGTCTGGCCGTATTTGGAACCTTATGTCATGTATGGTGATATTGGCAACGATGCTATTGAAAGCGCTAAATTTCATGCTTACAATGCGCTTGGAAATGTTTGGTCGCTTGGCTTGTTTTCGATTGTGTGGCTTATTTCCTCTTTTGTGTTGTCATTAATAGTTTTCATATTTACATTGTTGAAGGGAAACGAAGGAAGCAACAGATATGGTGAAAGTCCTTATGCGAATAGCAGTGACGCTGATGGTGAAAAATCGGTGGAAAAAGAAAAGATTGACTTATCAGAGGGAGTCAGCACCCAATCTGTTTTGTTCGTAGGAAAATATGATGAGAGCATGTTAGGGGGAAATAATATGAAGATAATGAGATGCAGCAAATGCGGAAAAGTCATTTGCATTTTGTCCGATAGCGCCAATCCTGATATTTATTGTTGCGGGGTTGTAATGAATGAGCTTAAGGCCAATACGACCGATGCAGCAGTTGAAAAGCATGTTCCGGCTATTGAAAAGAATGGAAGTGTTGTTTCGGTTAAAATCGGAAGCACAGCGCATCCTATGACGGCAGAGCATTACATAGATTGGATTTTGCTGGTGGGAACAAAAAACGTTCAAATTGCGAATGTGAAAGGACATGAATTGGCTGTTGCGTCTTTTTCGTTGTCGGAAGGTGAAGATATTGCAAATGTATATTCATATTGCAATCTTCATGGGCTTTGGGCTATAAAATAGTCTTAAACAGCAGGTTTTTTTTAGTAACGCCTTTAGAAGAATTTAACATTGCGCCCTCAAGGCTGCTTATGCCTTGAGGGTTTTTTAATATGTCAAGTCAATATTTGAGTGAAAAGGAAAGAGCTGTTGGAAGGCGTGAAATGCTGTTGTATGAAATATATAATGGCATTTCTATTGGTTTGCTTGGAGAAACCCTTGTATATGTTTTAGCAGTTCGATTCAAAGCAAGCAATTTGATTTTAGGATTTATCCCCACTGCCATTTATGTCACTTCTTTGATTGTTCCGTTCTTTTCGAAATTTTTAGAAGGGAGAAATCTTGGCAGAACCCTTTATGCAAGCTGGATGCTTAGGGGGTTGGTGTGCTTGTCATATTCGTTGATGCTTTTTACAAGCGGAACATTAAGGATAGTCGTACTTATGCTTACGTTTGTTCTATATATGCTGTTCAGGGCAATAGGCATAATTTCGTATGATCCGATAGCAAAGAATCTTACTACGATACATAGCAGAGGTCGTTTTTATTCGACATTGAATTATGGATATAATTTCGTAATGATGATAGCCAAGATTGTTGCAAGCATTACGATATATTTTTATGATTCTGTGCTGGCGATTGTAATTCTTCAAATGGTTGGAATCGCAGGAAATATCGCAGCATCCATTCATTCCGGAAGGATTCCTTGCAAGCTCAAATATTCTAAATCTTCGGACATGAAGATTCTGCCCATATTCAAAACTATTCTTTCTAATGGAAAAATAAGGAATAGGGTGTTTTTGAAATGGATTTATTTTTCGGTTACCATCACCATGAGCATGCTTATTCCGTTTATGAGCATAAAAGTAGGGCTTTCCGATGGCTTGGTGATAATATTTTCAGTTGTTATTTCCCTTGCATATATCGCTGCGGGATATGTATCCAGGTTTCTAAGCGATACTACAGGTTCCAGACCTATATTGAAAATTTGTTCGGTTTCAGTGATTTTTTTCACAGGTATCTTGGTATGGTCATCCGCTGAGATGCCGGTATTGCTGTTTTTTCTGATAGGATTTTTTATGAATTTTTTCTTGCAAACCGCAGTGATACAATCGAATCAGCTTGTCGTTTCCGCGCTTCCGGATAATAATGCGGCTGGTTTCAACATAGCTGTGAATATGGGTGCTGGAATCGTAGCGATAATCGCAGGAATAGTTTCCGGGTGGCTTGTATCGCTTGGAGAGAAATTGGAGGCGCTTTCCGAATTAGTTCTTTTCAATGATTATTCGTTCTGCTTTGCCTTTGGTTTCATCGTATCGATTTTCGGCATTATCTATACCTTGACATTGCGCGAGAAAAATGCCAAAAAGGCTGTGGAATTGATGTCGTTGAAGAATCTGCAGGCTATTTCGGAATTGTCGGCGATAGAAAATTCGATGAATAGCTTTTATAGAAGAAAGCACATTATGGATTTGGGCGAGATTTCATCATCATTCGTTTATGGTGAGGTTCATAGAAAGCTGGCTTCTCCTTATTCGAGGGAAATTCATGATCTTCTTCAGGTGATAGGTGAGAAAAAATCGCAATCGTATGTCTTTGATTGCATTCGGATTGCCCGCAATGATGACAATTACATGCAAATAACCGCCATTGAAACATTGTCGAATTTCACGGATAATGCCGCTGTAGCGACATGTTTGAAGGAAATATTCTATAATTCCAAATGGGTTTCCGCTAAGGCAGCGGCTGCGAGGGCTTTGTCTGGTTTCAATGTTGAGTTCAATATATTGGATGATGTTCGAAAACTATCTCAAAATGCCATTCATATAGAAACATGCGTCGATTGCATGATTGCTGAATTTTCCATGGATGTTCAGAAAAAGCTGTTTTTGGATATTTTTTCGGATTGGTCGATTAAAAAGAACATGTATTTCAAGCAGACCAGATATTCTTGCTATGATGCTTTGCTCATCAATAGAAATGCTTTGTCGAGGCTCGCTCGGCTTTATGAAGAAATCAACAATATAAACAACGACACTCAAGGAGTTTCAGCCGACAATCTGTTCAATTTGAAAAAAGATGCTTATGAAGTGTTTTTGGATGATTTTAGAAACATCGACTATATTGATCATAACTTCGATGACATCGTCAGTTCGCTGATTAATTTGGACAAGAGAATAATAGATTTTTCAAATGATCTTCTCGATGGATGTTGCGACATTAGGGAAATAAAGTTTCTGATGTGTGCCAAAGGGCTTAAAAGATTTAATGATATTGACGAAAACCTTTTGATTGAAAGCGATTATATTGCGCTTTTGTATTTTACCACATTTGTTCGAAGCCATTTTGAGGAGATGCAGAAAAATGAATGATGAAGGAAAAGAGATTCTTTTGCATTCCTGTTGCGCCGTATGCGCTTCCAGCTGCATCGAACGGCTCAAAGGCGATGGGTGGAAGGTCGTTTTGTTTTATGATAATCCGAATATCTTTCCGGAAGAGGAACGTTTGAAAAGATTGGAATATGTCAGGCGTCTTGCCGATGCGTTCGAAGTCAGGCTCATAACGGGAAATACGCCTCATAAAATATGGCAGGAAGCGATCAAGGGCCTTGAAGAAGAGTCTGAAGGCGGCGAAAGATGCAAAAGGTGTTTCGAATTAAATTTCAAGTTGGCCCGTAATGTTGCCGTTCAGGAAAATATCTCATCGTTTTGCTCGTCTCTTACTGTTTCCAGATATAAGAATTCCAAAAATATAATTGCCATAGGAAGCGAAATCGAAGGGTTTGAACCTTATGATTTCAAGAAAAAAGGCGGCGAGGAAAGAAGCATTCATCTTGCCAAGCAATTGGAATTGTATCGTCAGAAGTATTGCGGATGCGAATATTCGATGAAACGGACTGCTTTTGCAAATAATGATGCTAAGCATTAAGATTTAAGTCATGGAAAAGAGAGTGAAGATATCGTGTTTGTCAGCATTGCTTCTACTTCTGCCGTTGTTTGCGTTTTCATATAGCGAGAGGTCCAATGAGAGTTTGTTCAATTCATCTCGCGTCACTGAACAGGAATGGAAAGAGGCGATATCATCTTCGTTGGCCGATCCTCTGACTTCGTATAAGAATAACCTTAGAAGTTGCGAGAAGATCATAAGGTCGGTTACGAAGCGAGATGGCAAGGAAACGGAAATAGCGATGATTTATGATTTCAACTCCAAGACGCAGCTTTCGCAAATTACCGCTGCGCAGCAACAGGGCGATGACGAGATAAAAGTGGAATACACCTATTTCCCGATGAAAGACGAAGACAAGTTTCTTTCGGGATATACTAGATATTTCAGGAACAATGTTTTGACGGGCGGAGAATGGTTCTGCATCGATAGGAACGAAAAGCAAAAGCCTGAAGTTCAATACAGGTCCAGGATAAGCGATCAATTCATGTATTATGATTCGTACGGCGCGGCGAATTGGATAAATGTCGATATGGGCGATGGGAAAGCGTCCGGATATGCCATTTCAAACGAGATGAAGACAGGCGGAATGAATTATTCGGACTTTGAGTTTTTCATTTTCGACGAGGAAAAAAGGCTTGGCAAGTTCATTACCGAAATCAATGCCATGGACGATTATACAAGGACTGTCGTGACTATAGATTATTTGGAGACTGAAATCGTTTTTCCCATATCATCGCTGATGATTCAACAAGCAGCGACTTGTCCGTATTTCAAGAATGAGGAATTTCAAAGGAAATTCGTAATGTATTTTCTGAATGTAGCAAAAAAATAAAATAAGGTTGAATATGGGAAAAATCATAAGGCTCTTAGAAGCGTCTATTGCTATATTAGTTTTGCTTTTCTGCTTTGTGTCTTGCGATAATGCCGTTGCAGGTGAAAACGAAGGAGGCGGTTCAGATGAAACAGAAAGCACAGAATCCGAAACGGCATCGGACTTCGAATTCGAAGCCATCGAGGGCGAAACCGGAAAGGCTCGAATAGTGAGATATAACGGAAATTCCGCTTCGGTACTGGTTCCTTTGACTGCGAGCTTGGGCGGTTTGAAATATTCCGTGACGGAAGTAGGAAGCAATGCCTTTGCCTTTAAGGATGATTTAGTTGAGGTCATTTTGCCTGATACAATCGAAACGATTGGAGAAAGTGCGTTCAGAGGATGCGAATCGCTTAGTACTTTCAAATCGCCTTCAAGCTTAGTTTCGATAGGGAGCAATTGCTTTCATGGTTGCAGTTCCCTTCTGTCGTTTACGCTTCCGCCTAATGTGAGTGCGATAGGTGAGAATGCTTTCAAAGGTTGTGACAGGCTATACGAAATAGACAACCAATCCGATCTTGATATAACCAACGACGGCAGCGCATTCGGCGGAATAGGCGCGCATGCGGTGTCGATTATCGATTCGAGTCAGGAAAATGCGAAGTCGAGCAGACTGAAGAAGGAAGGGAAGATAATCTACTATATCGAAGACGATGATTCCCTAACTGCCATAGCGGCGGACAGAGACACGGTAAAACTTGAAAATTTCGATTCCAAATGCGCATTTGTCAAGGAGGAGGCTTTTACTGGCCTCAGAACCCTCAAATCAGTTGATATGACAGGCTCGTCGGTCAAGAAGATAGGCAACAGGGCATTTGCAGATTGCATCTTTCTCGAAAGCGTCATAGTGTCGGAAAGCGTGGAAGAGATCGGAAAGGATTTCCTGTGCGGATGCGGAGGACTCAAATCCCTAACAGTGCCTTTTATCGGGAGATGCGCGAATCCCGATAGCAAGACTGATAAGTCGGAAAGATTCAAATACCCTCTGGGGTACTTTTTCTCGAAAAGCGAATTTTATTTAGCAGATGAAGTAGAGCAGTTCAAGCCTGTTTTCGATGCGGATATAAGTGTTTGGACTTATTCTGCGGCAACATATTACATTCCGTATTTTTTGGAAACCGTAACCGTTACGAATATGTCCGATATGGATGATGTCGGCTCGGCTTTGACCGGTCAGCACGGCTTTTTTGAAAATTGCGGCATGATAAAGAAGGTGGTCATATCCGGTCCTACTGCGGTTATCGGAGAGAAATGCTTTAGCAATTGCAAGAAGCTGAAGAACATCAGCCTTCCGCCTCAGCTGACGCAAATAGATTCGACAGCATTCGAAGGATGCCGATTCGAGACTGTAACTTATTCGAGAAACGGGGAAGGCGCTGGGAAATACGAGTTCAAAGACGGAAAGCTTACCATAAGTGAAATGCCTGCCGTAGGCAATGCGTCCGTTTGGTATTCCGACGGATTGAACCCGCTTGTCCTGTCTGTTGAGATTGCAGTCGCTGGAAGCCCGAGAAGCATCACTAAGAACTGCTTTAAGAATTGCAGCAGCTTGAAAAGCATATCGGTTCCCGATAGCATTGAGACGATTGGCGATTCGGCTTTCGAAGGATGCTTGTCGCTGAGCGATTTTGATTTTCCTCGAGAATTGAACTATGTCGGGGAAAAGGCGTTTGCTTATTGCGTATCATTGCAGAAAGCGGCAATCACATCCAGATGGTTGGTGGAGATCGACGATGGTGCTTTCGGCGGATGCGTATCGCTTGCCGAGATCACGCTGCCTTTTGCAGGGCTTTTCAAGGATGGGACAACCCTTCCCTACGGCTATCATTTCGCGCGCATTTTCGGTAGTTACGAGTTCAAGGACTTCAAGTACGGGATTCTTTCGTACGGTTCTAGGAAGGTAGAGCAGATAAATCAGGGTTCGTCAAGTGAAAAAACCACATATTATGTTCCCGAATCGCTGAGGAAGGTCACTATTTTGGGCGGAGATGTCGGTTATGGCGCCTTTAGCGGTTGCGACAGGATAAGGCAAGTGATTCTTGATGATGCAGTCGCCTCGATAGGCGATAAGGCTTTTATGGATTGCTCATGGCTTGACTCGGTCAGACTTCCTGGAAACTTGGCGTCCTTGGGGGCGCAGCAGATTTTCGTGGGCTGCAATTCCCTTGATTATATGCTTTTACCAGCCAGTTGCAAAACAATATCTTCCGGAATCTTCCTTTCGTCTTGGGATTCGTATCCAATATATCTTGAGGCGGCTGATTCGGCTGATATCAGCGGCTTTGCTGCGGGTTGGAATAAAAAGGACGAAAGCAGCAACCATGAGTATTATTTCTACAGCGAGAACGAGCCTACAACCGTACAGAGGCAGTCAGGAAAAAAATATTGGCATTACGATGGGACGAAAGAGAACAGTATAGCGGTTTGGGAATGATTGGCGAGCTTGGAAAGCAATGAAAGGCATTTGCGTTTGAAAGCTTATCTGAAGTGCAGGTGGATATATGCCGAGAGCGAAGAATAAGGAAGAGATGAATAGCATGGCGAAGCGGAAATTCGCCGAATTGAACGAGTTAGTCGGAAGCCTGACGGATAAAGAGCTCGGTTCGGAATTCGACTTTTCGAATGATAAGTCCAAGACCGAAAGCCATTGGAAGAGAGACAAGAATCTCAGGGATGTGCTGGTGCATCTGCATGAATGGCATGTTCTGCTGTTGAAGTGGGTCGAAGCAAACACCAGTGGAGTTCCGGCGTCGTTTCTGCCGGAAGAATACAATTGGAAGACATACCCTCAGATGAACGTCGAATTTTTTAACAAACATCAGAAAACGCCGCTTGAGAAGGCCAAGGATTTATTATACGATTCTCATGCGAAAGTCATGGAATTGGCGGAAAAGTTCAGTGACGACGAGCTCTTCGTGAAAAAGCATTTTGATTGGATCGGAACTTCAAATCTCGGGTCGTATTTCATCTCCACCACCTCTTCGCATTATGATTGGGCAATCAAGAAGCTCAAGGCGCATAGGAAAGCGCTTTCGATGAAACCGTGAGCAAATCGGTTGTTGCCGGCAAGGCGAATGTAATAAACGCTCATGTTCATATCTATCCTGATAAGATAGCGCAGAAGGCCGCAAGTTCCATTGGGGCTTTTTATGGCGTGCATATCGAGCATGACGGAACGATTGCAAGCCTATTGAAGGAAAACAAGGAAATGGGCATAGATAAGTGCTTGGTTCATTCGGTGGCTACGACGGTCCATCAGGTCGCTTCCATAAACGGTTTCATATACGAGCAGACAAGATTGCATGACGAATTCATCGGATTTATGACGCTGCATCCGGATATGAGCAAGGAAGAAATAAAAGATGAAGTGGATAAGTGCATAGGACTTGGGTTGTGCGGAGTGAAATTGCACCCTGATTGCCAGGGTTTTTATGTTGACGAGAAAAGAGCTGCGAAGATATATGATGCAATAGCGGGGAAGATGCCTGTTTTGATTCATATGGGCGATGCCAGATATGACTATTCGTCCGTCAGCCGATTGATTCCGATTCTTAACGATTACGAGCAGTTGCAGGTCATTGCGGCGCATTTCGGCGGGTATCAGCGTTGGGATGAAGTAGGGCTTTACCATAAGGCGAAACATTCGAACTTCCATTTCGACACATCCTCTTCCCTGTATTATCTGTCAAAAGAAAAGGCATTGGGTTTTATCAGGGATTTCGGCGTGGAGAAGTTCTTTTTCGGCACGGATTTCCCTATGTGGCCGGCGAAAGACGAGCTCAAACGCATGGATTCGCTCGGATTGCCTGATGCTGAAAGAGAAATGGTGATGGGAAAGAATTTGGAAAGATTTTTGAGATTGCCGTAAGTTGCCTATGAGAGAATATTGTCATACGGTTCAATATTATGAAACGGACAAGATGGGCATTACTCATCATTCCAATTACATCAGGTGGATGGAAGAGGCGCGGGCGGATTTCCTAGTCCAAGCAGGCTGGCCGTTTGATAGATTGGAGGCTATGGGGCTTGCAAGCCCTGTCATAGGATTGGATATCAGATATTTCCATGCCACGACGTTTTCGGACAAGGTGCGAATAGAAACGCGTCTTATCGACTTCGGCATCGCCAAATTCAAAGTCGCCTATAAGATGTTCTGCCACGACAGGTGCGTATGCGAAGGCCATTCGGAGCATGGATTGGTGGCCATTGGCGGGCGACCTATTCGCATAAACGAGAAGTTCCCGGATTTTTATAATAGCATGCTTTCCGAAATGAAAGAGGAAGAGCCTGGAAAAAGGCATTAGCTGAAATTTGACTATATTTCTGTAGAATTTGCTTGAAATTCGGATGTTTTCATGTTCAAGCGTAAGATATACGATGATTTGTTGAAATGGAAAAAACATAGGTGCTTGCATAGTTAAGGAGCAATTATTCCTCCTATTTCTTTGCTTTTAGCACTACATTATATACAGCTTTTTAATGAGCTTGTACAAGTCTTCATCCCTGTGGTTATACCGACATTCGCATTCCTTCAGATGAAGGATGAAATTGTTTGAGGAGCACCCGTTGAACTTGGCGAGCCTTCCTTTCGCAAAGCTCCAGAAGTTCCCTATCCAGTTGACATGGCTCTTTCCCCTGGCGAACTCACATCTCTAATGGAACACCCCATAATGGTCGTACCCATTGACAACCAAACCGTCGTAAGCTTTCCAGCCGTCGGTGTGAATAGTGGATTTTTCCAATGCCATGCCTTTGATTATTGGCATGAGCGCCTCTTTCGAGCAATTCGGGACGATTGTGACAAAAACCTTATCGCCTCTTTTAAGCAAGCCGAAAACAGGGGTTTTGCCGGCAGCGCCCCTTCCTCGTTTTCCTCTGATTCTTCTCGCGTCGAAGTAGGATTCGTCCGGTTTGTGTTCGCCGACCTCCGCTTCTGCCTCTCTTATGCTTTCTAGAAATATCTCTTTTCCGAGAAGATTGAAGTATCTGTTTACCGTATTTCTATTCAGGTTGCAAAAGTCTGAAGTTTGCAATGCTGTGAGGTCGTTTTTGAAGCATGAAAACAGCAGCCGTTTTTTCTTATCGCTAATTCTTTGAAATGCCATAAGTCAAAGTGTAATTTATACTCCTTAACTATGCAGGCGCCTACTGAAAAAACGTATTACCAAGTGTCATCTTCCGTATTGGATGAAAAAACATTTGAAAGAGAGATTTCACCATTCAGGAAAATAAGAGACAATTACAAAAAGGTTCTATTGACATTGGACGAGCTACCTATGAATTATGATGGCATTCGATAGGTCAGTTTGATAAAATGGTTGCTCAAGGATTGATGATTAGGGATGGGCGATATATAATAAATCATACTCAAACGTTGAAATTACACATACTCAACCGTTGAAATTTACAAATATGATGTGGTATGATAAACGGTATGAGTGAAAAAGACATAGGTAAAATTGCTGATGCAAGCAAGTATAGGCCGCGTACACCGACAGAAAAATAGAGAATTATCTGAAAGTCGCTCCAGCGGTTTGCATAGAAGGCCCGAAGTGGTGCGGCAAGACATGGACCTCTTCCATGCATGCCAAAAGTGAATTTCAGGTTGGATTGCCTGGTGACGATTTTCAAAACAGAAGGTTGGCGGAGATGTCTCCTGATATCGTACTCGATGGCGAGAAGCCGAGACTTATAGACGAATGGCAGGAGGTTCCATCGCTGTGGGATGTAGTTCGTAGCTATGCGGACAGATATGAAAACAAAGGAGTGTTCATCTTGACAGGGTCTGCAACTCCGAACAGGAAGGGGGTTCTGCACTCCGGAGCCGGCCGTATTGCCAAATTGAAAATGAGACCTATGTCGCTTTTCGAATCCGGTGATTCATCCGGCGTCATTTCGCTTTCGGAATTATGCGCAGGCAAGGTACAAGATAGGGCTACGGGCGAGGTTTCGCTTCTGCATCTTGCGGAATTGATTGTGAGAGGCGGATGGCCAGGCAACATAGATGCTCCGATGAATTTGATATCTTATATGCCGGAATCATACATCAACTCGGTGTTGGAAAATGATTTCGTAGATGGCGTGAAATACGATAGGCATAAGATGCGTTTGCTTTTGAAATCGATAGCGCGAAACGAAAGCACGCTTGCAACAAAAAAGACTTTGCTTGCGGATATGGAGGGGAATGAAGGGGAAAAATTGAATCCGGAAACCGTTTCCGTGTATCTTGATGTCTTCGAAAGGATGTTCTTGCTTGATAATCAAGAGCCGTTCTCGCCTTGTTGCCGTTCGTCGCTAAGAGTGAAGCAGGCAAGTAAGATTCACCTTGCCGATCCGTCGTTGGCCTGCGCGCTGCTGGGGATTTCTCCAGAGGGGCTGGTATCGGATCTGAATACGTTCGGATTCCTTTTCGAAGCATTGGCGGAGAGGGATTTGAGAATATACGCTGATTCCTTTTCGGCGAGGCTTTTTCATTATAGGGATTATCGCAATAATGAAATAGATGCGGTTGTGGAAAAGAAAGACGGCAGCTGGTTCGCTTTTGAGATCAAACTCGGATTCTCGCAGGTTGATGCAGCGGCTGCGAATCTTTTGAAAGTCAACTCGCTGATAGAGCGCAATGGCGGTCGGCGCGCATCGGGGCTGTTCGTGATAGCAGGACTGGCAAAAGCCGCATTCATGAGGCCGGATGGCGTTTACGTATTGCCTATTACGGCACTGAGGGAGTAGGGCGAGTTTGCGCAGAGGCGCTTTTCGGATATAACCTTACTATTTCTTCACCTCGATCTCCGACGAGCAAATAGACCCAGTGGGGCAGACATACAGGCACAGGTGGCAGCCGACGCATTTTTTCGGGTCGAGGAGCGGTTTCCTATCATTGCCATAAGATATTGCCTGATGTCCGCCATCGCGGCAGGAGACATAGCATCTAAGGCAGCCTTGGCATGTGCTTTTGTTGAATTTGGGATAGATTACGATGTCGCGAGGCATCTCATCGGCATCAACAATGCTGTTAAGGGCGATGCCGCAGATTTTTTTGATAGAGGTACCGCGGTCGCGAAGGAAGAGAGCGAGGCCTTCCTTCAGGTCGTCGATTATGCGGTAGCCGTATTGCATGACAGCCGTAGTGATTTGGATGCTTGATGCGCCCACGGCAATGAACTCCATGGCATCCCTCCACGTTTCGATGCCGCCTATTCCCGATATATGCGCATTTTTGCATGCGGGGTTTTTGGCGATTTCCGATACGAAACGAAGTGCTATCGGCTTGACTGCGTTGCCGGAATAGCCGCCTACCGACAGCCTGTGAATATTCGGGCTTGTGCCTATCAGGCTTTTTATTGTGTTTATTGCGGCGAGCCCGTCGGCACCGCCTTTCATCGCGGCTTCTGCCGCATCGGACATTTTCGCAACATTCGGAGTGAGCTTCGATAGAACCGGTATCTTTACCGCTTTTTTAGCGGCGGCAGTGTATTTTTCAACCAATTCAGGGTGTGCTCCCATTTCGCTTCCCGTGCCTTTCTCAACCATGTTTGGACATGAGAAGTTCAACTCCAAGGCATCAGCGCCAGCATCTTCGCTTTCTTTGGCGAGCCTCGCCCATTCTTCCTCATTTCTTCCCATTATGGAAACGAGAAGGAACTTGCCAGGATAGTTTTTCTTAAGCTTTCTGAATGTCGCATAATTATCTTCCAGACTATGGTCTGAAAGTTGCTCCACGTTTTTAAACCCTGAAATGGTGTTGGCGGAATCCGTGATAGCGGCGAACCGCGGCGAGGTTTCCTTTATCGGGAATGCGCATATCGTCTTATAGCAAACGCCCGCCCATCCCGCTTCGAGCGCTCTGGCGCACATATCATACGATGAGGCTACAACTGAAGAGGAGAGCAGAAACGGGTTTTCGATTTTGATTCCGCAGATGTTTGTTTCGAGTCTTTTCCAATCTTTGTCGGATAGGGGTTTCGACAGCTTTTGTTCGCAGGTCTTGCTGATGATTTTTGGGATGTCGATATGCCTTGGGCAGGATTTCACGCATTCTTTCGTTCCGCAATCTGCACATGGGTTGTCTTTTCCTATGGCGAGTCTGGCGCCGATGATGTTGTCGAGCCAGACGCTTTGCAATGCTTTGCCCAACTTGATTTTGGCGCATGATTCGGCGCAGGGCGCATTGTGGCAGAGCATGCAACCTGCCATATCGATTCTGTTAGCTGTCTTAATGGAAGCCATATTATTTTTGTCTAATTCTTTTAATTGTGCCTCTCCTTTCAAGAGTGGAAACAGTTGGATAGAAGCTGTCTTCATCCGCTTTTTCTATTATGAAAATCGTTGTTTGGGGTTCGACATCCTCTTCGTCCTGACTTAAAAGCTTGAACGTCCATGTTCCTGCAGGTGCATTGTATGATTCGACTAGCGTCTGCACTGAGTTATAGGTTATTTCGCTTATGCCGTATTCGTTTGAATCGAATCCCGGCATTGGGTTGGCGAATTCCTTCTTGATGGTAGTATCGGTTATTGTCCATTTATCGTTCGGATAGTCTTCTCCGCCATCTTCAATGAACGTTCCGATGAACCAATCGAGAGAATTTGCATGCCCTGAAAAATCGCTTATTTTCGTTCCTGAAGCGATTATCGTTCCATCATTTTTGTTGTTGCCGTTTGTGTTTCCGTCGCTTGGACATGAAACCAAAAGGAAGGAAAGTGCGGTCAGCAGCAGGAATGCTAGCGTGTATTTTTTCATTAATGACCTCCTTATGGGCGCTTCTAAAAACCTCAGAGCCCGATTTCGCCTGATGCCTTTCGGGTCTGAAAACCGTCGGGAATCAGCAAAATATGACAGTATTCCGCTGGTTTACGGCGATTTTCCGCCTCTGAAATCCGCAGGCGCTCTCTGGGCAGCAGGTTTTTAGAAGTGCCCTTATCATATTATTAGTATATGGGGCGATGTGGAAAAAAGCAAGGAAACGATGGCGGTGCTGGTGGAAAAGGCGGCAGCATCGGGAAATTGTTCGCCTTGCTATGCGTGCAGTCGAGCTTTGACAAGATATACGGCTATATTCTCGAAAACAGTAAAGAGCTGTCGGCGGAATTGTTCAAGAATCTTATCGATGAGGATTTTCAGCTTTACAAGGACATGTTTGCCGACAAGGACGAGAGACGTCGTTGCGCGCTTTTCTTCAAGGACTTCTACGAATTGCTGGATGATAATCATGACGGAGCTGATTCGACATACAGGAGAATTTATTAAGGGCAAAGCATACGGAAGTGTTGTTTTATCCGATATCAAGGATGAAATCGGACATGTAATTGATGTTACTCCAAATTATCATCTTCAGGACAGAAGGAGAATAATGGAGCAAAATGCTCGAGAACGCAGTGTTTCTTCATCTTCGCAGGATGACGCAAAACATCTGGTATTACTCCGAGCCATCTTTCGAGTGTAATTTTCTCGTCGGAACGGACAATAAGCCTGAGACCGCCATACAGGTCTGCTACGAGCTGAACGAGGAAAATAGGGAAAGAGAGCTTAAAGGTTTGGCAGAGACTTGCAAAAGATTTAATCTGTCGAATGCGCTGGTGGTAACATTCGACCAGACCGATATTGCTTCTTATGATAGAATGATGGCGAAAATAATCGATTCGAAGTCGTTTTTCGTTTCTTCACTTGAGGTTTTCCTAAACAGCTGATTTGTCAGGGCATATAATTTCGCTGTATCTTCATATGATACTGTGCCGGTATTATCATTATGCTACGGCTGCATAAAGGACGCTTCTAAAAACCTCAGAGCCCGATTTCGCCTGATGCCTTTCGGGTCTGAAAAC
>CAMOXM010000020.1:0-17864 GCA_946629155.1 uncultured Spirochaetaceae bacterium
AGCTTTCGGCCGCCGTCGCCAGCGACCCGGACGACAGCGCCTACAAGGGCGTGACGTGGTCGAGCTCCAACGCCTCGGTCGCCACCGTCAGCCAGTCCGGACTCGTCTATGCGGTCGGGCCTGGGACCGCCGTGATAACGGCCACCAGCTCGTATGACGGATCCACCAAGGGGACGAAATCCATTGCTGTTTCGTCGTATTCGACAGGTGCGATGGTCGGATTGAACAGCGGGAGGTATGCGCTCGGACATGGTTCCTCCGTGACCGGGTTGTCTCCGTTCCACATTTCGAAATACGAGGTTACGCGCGGCCTGTACAGGACCGTCATGGGAAGCGACCCGTCCAAGAGCGGAACGGCTTCCGGCGAGATCGCGGACAACCAGCCCGCCGACTCCATGACGTGGTACCAGGCGGTCGAGTTCTGCAACAGGCTCTCGGAGATCGAGGGCTTCGACAAGTGCTACGCGATCAGCGGCACGAGCGTGGCGTGCGACTTCTCGAAGAACGGCTACCGCCTCCCGACCGAAACCGAGTGGGAGTACGCGGCCTCCGGCGGCAACAACTCCTACGCGTATTCCGGAAGCAACGCGCAGGGAGACGTGGAATGGTATTCGGCCAACTCCTCCGGCAAGACCCACGCGGTCGGCCTCAAAGCCGCCAACGGCTACGGGCTGTACGACATGAGCGGAAACGTCTGGGAGTGGTGCTGGGATTGGTACGACTCCTCATACGGAGGCTACGGCCTTTTCGACTATTGCGGCCCTTCGTCCGGAACCCAGAAGCTTCAGCGCGGCGGCGGATACATAGGCAACACCGACCATGCCGTGACGTACAGGAGAAACTTCGATCCCAGCAGCGCGCTGGGCGATGGAGGATTCCGCGTTGCGAGATCAATTCCGAAATATAGCGATAAATACATGGTGAAAGTCGATGGAGGAAATTATGCGTTCGGTCATGGTTCGAGCACTACTACTATTAGTCCGTTCTATATTTCGAAGTATCAGATCACCCAATACGAATGGAACAAGACTATGGGAGGTTCCAAAACATTTCGCCATACTTCATCTCCGGAAGGCATAAACAGTCGATTGCCTGCCGAATACGTTTCCTGGATTCAAGCGGTTACGTTCTGCAATGCGCTTTCCGTAGAAGACGGGTATGAGCCATGCTACACGATAAACGGCACCAATGTCGATTGCGACTGGACGAAGAACGGCTATAGGCTGCCGACCGAAACGGAATGGGAATATGCCGCATCCGGCGGAAATAATTCCTATACATATTCCGGAAGCAACGACTATGCTGCGGTCGGGTGGTTCGAAAACAACTCAGATAACAGGACTCATGAAATCGGTCTCAAGGCCGCCAACGGCTACGGGCTGTACGACATGAGCGGAAACGTCTGGGAGTGGTGCTGGGATTTGTGTTCCGATAGGCGACCGACCGTTTACGGAGGTTTCGGCGCGACGAATTACAGGGGAGCGTCAAGCGGATCGTATCGCGCATTGCGAGGGGGTACCGCATGGAATACTATTGGCAGCACTGATTTCCCAGGCATGCTTACTTTCAGATACACCGAGGTAATCGGAAACGAATGCGGCGATGTCGGTTTGCGTATCGTTCGCTCGGCGATGTAGGTCTGGAAGCACCTCATACTAGTGCCGAATAGGAAACCGTTGGTTTCCATTTCATTTGAGCTCTGCTGGATCAAATGCTTGTTTCAGCAGAGCTTTTTTTGTTGAATTTTTGATGCACAAGATATAAAATCTTATGCCATTATGGATAAGATGACACCGGATAGGCTCAGAGAGCTGTATTTGGATTTTTTCAAGAATAAAGGTCATAGCGTGATTCAAGGTTCGTCGCTCATACCGGAAAACGACCCCACGGTATTGTTCACTACTGCGGGCATGCATCCATTGGTGCCCTACATACTCGGGCAGGAGCATCCGCAAGGCAAAAGGCTGTGCGATTTTCAAAAGTGCATCAGAACGGGCGATATCGATAGCGTAGGGGATTCCAGCCATCTGACTTTTTTCGAAATGCTGGGAAATTGGTCTTTGGGCGATTATTTTAAGAAGGAGATGATTCCTTACTCCTTCGAATTTCTCACTAAGGTGTTGAAAATCGATGTGAAAAAATTGTATGTGACGGTATTCGAGGGGGATGGTGATGCTCCGCGCGATGAGGAAGCGGCGAAATGCTGGATGGATTGCGGAGTGGATGAAAGCCATATTTTCTTTTTGCCGAAAGCCGATAATTGGTGGGGTCCTGCGGGAAACACCGGCCCTTGCGGTCCCGATAGCGAAATGTTCATAGATACTGGCAAGCCGAAATGCTCGCAATCTTGCAGACCTGGTTGCGGATGCGGGAAATACCTTGAAATCTGGAACGACGTCTTCATGCAATACAGAAAGACCGAAGATGGCAGGATCGTCGAGATGTCGAGGAAATGCATTGATACCGGAATGGGAATCGAGCGAACGGTATGCATACTCAACGGGCAGAAGAGCGTTTATGAGATCGAACCTTTCCAGGCCATAATCAAGGCTATAGAGGAAATATCGGGGAAAAAATATCAGAAGAACGAATCGGATGACGTCTCCATGCGTATAATTTCCGACCATATGAGAACATCCGTGTTCATATTGGGCGACCAGAACGGAATCGCCGCTTCGAATGTCGGTCAGGGCTATATTCTGCGCAGGCTCATCAGGAGAGCGGTCAGGCATGGAAGGAAAATCGGAATAGGACGTTTTTTCATGTGCGATCTCGCCAAGGTCATAATAGGCCTTTACCGGAAGGCGTATCCGGAGCTTGAGAAGAACAAGGATTTCGTGTTTTCCGAGCTTTTGAAGGAAGAGGAGAAGTTCAGCAAGACCATAGATAACGGAGAAAGGGAGTTCAATAAGGTCATGGAGAATCTGGCCAAGGCGAATTCCAAAGAGATATCCGGGCGCGTGGCGTTCAAGCTCTATGACACATTCGGCTTCCCTCTTGAGCTTACCGAGGAGCTGGCAGCCGAGCATGGCGTGAAAGTCGATAGGGAAGGCTTTGCCAAGGCATTTGAAAAGCATCAGGATCTTTCCAGGGCGAATATCGGCAGCTTTAAGAGCGGACTTCAGGACCATAGCGAGAAAACCGTGGCGTATCATACGGCGACGCATCTGCTTCACAAGGCGCTTTGCGATGTTCTGGGTGGGTATGTGAAGCAGTTGGGCTCCAATATCACAGCGGAGAGACTTCGTTTCGATTTCAACCATGACGGACCGCTTTCCGAAGACGAGATCAGGAAAGTCGAGGATTTGGTGAATCGGAAAATAGAGGAAGGGCTGCCTGTGACATGCAAGAACGAGACCATAGAGCAAGCAAGGGCGGAAGGGGCTTTCGCTCAGTTCGATTCTAAGTACTCCCAGCTCGTGTCGGTTTATTCCATCGGCGATTTTTCCAAGGAAGTATGCGCTGGACCTCATGTGGAGAACACCAGGATTCTAGGGCGTTTCAAAATCGTAAAGGAATCTTCTTCATCCGCAGGCGTCCGCAGGATACGGGCGATATTGGAGTGAAGCCGCGCGAACGCATAAGGTCTTCAGAAGTGCTTCTTGAAAAACCTTTTGGAATATGAAAGTCATGCTTGGATTCTCTTCGAAAAAGCTTCTCCGCCTGCTTTTCGCTGTTTTTCTGCTGTTGCCGGCGCCTTGCGCGTTTTCGATGTCGTTCACGTACATCAGACCCGAGGAAAACTACGACAGCGACGTGATGCTGCGCAAATACGGTCAGCGTCCGGACGGAGATGTGAGTTTTTCCGAATTCGTTTACAATAAGATAGAGGCGAATTCCATTCCCAAGAACGTCTATATTCATTTCGCAGGGATGGGCAAGGAGATATATCAGCTCTACGGGCACACAGGCATAGTCTTGGAATATGAGAGCGGCGAGCGGATTTTTTTCGATTGGGGGAACTTCAATTCGAATAAACCGGGCTTTGTCAGCGATTTCATACATGGTAACCTCATATACACGCTTTCAGTGCATACCATAGATTTTTGGGAAAGCTATTTGGAGTCGGAAGGCAGGACATCGCGATTCTACAAGCTTCTGATGACTGATTCGCAGAAAATCGATCTTCAGAACTTTCTTTATTACAATTCGAGACCGGAAAATCTGAACTACCTTTATGATTTTTTCAAGGATAATTGCTCGACTAGGGTCAGGGATGTGCTCAACAGGGCGTATGACGGCAAACTCTTCGATTTCTTTTCCAAAATTCCGCAAGGAACGTATAGGCGCGTCATTGAGCGCGCCGTCAGGAACATGTCATCCGTCGAGTTCATATACAACTTCGGACAAGGCCCCTCGCAGGACGCTCCGATAAGCTATTATGATGCGATGTTCCTTCCGGGGTATCTCGAGGCAGGACTCAAAAGATTCATGATAGACAGATCCGTTTGCGCAGGCAAGGGGGAGAAGCTGATTTATCGGGCATTGTCGGATTCCATGTCGTTCGCATCGGGAGTTTGCGCAGCGAGAGTCAATGGGTATTTTCCAAGCAGCATCGATCCGAACGACATCAGGAAACACGTATCCGTTCATGTCGTTTCCGGCATTAAAGAAGGCAATTACGACATCCTGTATCCTGAAGCGGTCGTAGAGGGCGAGAATCTTCCGCCGCGAAAGACGACGATGTTCTTGGTTTTGGCGGTTCTGTTCTTCATAAATTTCCTCGATTTCATAATGCCGAACAAAGCAGGAAGCGTTTTCCGCGTGATTTCGCTTTCGATAGCTTGCGTCATAGAGATCGTGATGGGGGTGCTCTCGCTCGCGCTGATTTACTTTTCATCGTTTACGATTCATACTTTCGTGTACTTCAATTGCAATCTGATCTTCGTCAATCCTTTCATGTTCGTTGCGGCATATTATTCGTTCAGGTTGATTTTCGAAGACAGATATGAATTGAAATATATGCGATGCAACGCCCTGCTGCTTCTGATGTGTCTTGCGGCAACCATTCTGAAATTGTCCTATAGACAGGAGAACTTTTATCTCATCGTTGCGTTCTATGTATATTTCTCTTCCTTGATAGCTGTGATGTTTTGCAAAAATGCCGATTATTCTATAGACTTAAGGAGATGGTTCAAAAAGAAGGTTTTCAGGTTCAGATGACAGCCTTCTGCGGCCTTTAAGGAGGATGTGAATGGAATATAGGAAAGTCAGAGAGGATTACATCATAAGGTTCGATAAAGGAGAGGAGATCCTTGAGAGGCTTGCGAAGTTCGCCAGCATGGAGGACATAGGGTGCGCGTCAGTCAGCGCAATCGGAGCGACCGATGATTTCACATCAGGGGTGTTTGATGCGACTACGAGAGAATACGCATTCGAAAGTCATCAGGGCGATTATGAGATCGCTAGCCTTAACGGCAGCATAACCAGGAAAGACGGAAAGCCGTATTTGCATCTTCATGGCGTTTTTTCCAATGCCGAAGGGTTCGTAGCGGCTGGTCATCTCACGAAAGTCAGGATCAGCGTTACATGCGAGATGTTCGTTCGCGTCTTGGATGGCGTAGTCGAAAGAGTCGCCTCGGATGAAGTCGGAACCAACATAATCAAAGTCAGCAAGTAAGGAGTCTCTTATGTCAGATTACATGGGCGGAACCGGCGTTCAATACCATGTCAGGACGAAAAACGGCGATGTCGGAAGATATTGCATACTGACTGGCGACCCGGGACGTGTGGAGAAGATAGCTTCGCTGCTTGATGATGCGAAGCACGTGACGACCAACAGGGAATTCGTCACATATACAGGGCGCTTGAACGGTGTTGGCGTATCGGTTTCCAGCACCGGTATAGGCGGTCCTTCCGCAGCGATAAGCATACAGGAGCTTTTTGCTTCGGGTGCGGATACCTTCATAAGGGTAGGCACATGCGGAGGAATAGACCTTGAAGTTCAGGGCGGCGATATAGTCATCGCCACTGCTGCCGTTCGGGCGGAAGGCACTGCAAGGGAATACGCCAGCATCGAGTATCCTGCGGTTGCTGACCTGGAGGTTCTGAATGCACTCGTGGATTCGGCGAAATCCAAGAAGATGAGGTATCATGCCGGAGTCGTGCAATGCAAGGATTCGTTCTACGGACAGCACGATCCTGATAAGATGCCGGTGGGTTACAGGTTGAATGAATTGTGGAACGAGTATTTCATGATGGGATGCAAGGCGAGCGAAATGGAAAGCGCGACGCTTTTCATAGTCGCGCAGTATCTTAGGGCTAGGTGCGGGACCGTGCTTAGCGTGGTCGGCAATCAGGAGAGGGAGAAGCGCGGAATGCCGAATGAGTTCTGCCACGACCCTGAAAGCGCCATTCATGTTGCAATAGAAGCGATAAGGCTCCTGATCGAGCGCGATCGCAAATAGTCGTCATAGGAGGATTGAATATGATCAGCTACAAGGATTTGGGATTGGTTAATACAAGGGAAATGTTCAAGAAGGCGATTACCGGCGGATATGCCATTCCTGCATATAATTTCAACGATATGGAACAGCTTCAGGCGATAATCCAGGCATGCGTAGAAACGAAATCGCCTGTGATATTGCAAGTTTCCAAGGGCGCTCGCGATTATGCGAACATAAATCTGCTTTACAATATGGCGAAGGGCGCGGTCGAATATTCCAAGTTTTTGGGATATCAGATTCCGATAGTGCTTCACCTCGACCATGGGGCGGATTTCGATATATGCAAGTCTTGCATAGACAACGGATTCTCGTCGGTTATGATAGATGCGTCATCGCATCCTTACGCCGAGAATATCGAGATAACGAGGAAAGTCGTCGAGTACGCTCATAAATACGACGTAACCGTCGAAGGCGAGCTTGGCGTTCTCAGCGGCGTCGAAGACGAGGTCTCCAGCGAGGCGAGCCATTATACCAGGCCAGAGGAGGTCATCGATTTCGTCGGAAAAACCGGTGTCGATAGCCTTGCCATTTCAATAGGAACGAGCCACGGAGCGAATAAGTTCAAGCCCGAACAATGCACGAAGGATCCCAAGACGGGTCGTCTTATCCCGCCTAGTTTGAGGTTCGATATTCTCGCCGAAGTCGAGAAGAAGCTCAAGGGATTCCCGATCGTGCTTCACGGTTCGTCATCCGTTCCGCAGGAATACGTTGATATAATCAACAAGTTCGGCGGAAACCTCAAGGACAGCATAGGAATTCCGGAGGAGCAGTTGCGACAAGCTGCCAAAAGCGCCGTATGCAAGATAAACATAGACAGCGATGGAAGGCTTGCCATGACTGCTGCCGTCAGGAAATATCTTGCTGAGAATCCAGCCGCTTTCGATCCGAGAAAATATCTCGGTGCGGCTCGCGAGGAGCTCAAGAAGATGTATATGAGAAAGAACATCGAGGTTCTCGGAAGCAACAACAAGTGTTGATTGCGCAAAGCAGGTCGAAGGAATGAAAAAGCTCGTTATAGTCGAATCGCCCACCAAGGCCAAGACAATTTCCGACATATTGAAGAAGGAGAATGCCGAAGTCATAGCATCGATGGGTCATATCAGGGACATACCCGAGAACGGGGTCAATGTCGATATGGAGACATTCAAGCCCAAATATGCGATTTCCGCTGACAAGAAGGAAATCGTCAGAAAGATGAAAAAAGAGCTGGGCGAGTCCGACGAACTTTATCTTGCGACCGATGAGGATAGGGAAGGGGAGAGCATTTCATGGCATTTGAAGGAGGTGCTCAAACCTTCTATGCCTGTCCGGCGCATGGTCTTCCATGAAATAACGCCTTCGGCAATAAAACGCGCTTTTGCCAATACGCGCGACATCGATATGAATATGGTGAGCGCGCAGGAATCCAGAAGGGTTCTCGATAGGCTGGTCGGATACGAGATATCCCCGCTTTTGTGGAAGACCGTAGGCGATAGGCATCTCTCCGCGGGCCGAGTGCAAAGCCCTGCGCTCAAACTCATAGTGGATCGCGAATACAGCCGTATGTCTTTCGTAACATCTTTCTACAATGCGATAAAAGCCTTGTTCGAGACTTCATCGGGGGATAAGATAGAATCCAAGCTAGTGAGCGTCAATGGCAGGAAAATCGTAAGCGGAAAGGATGATTTCGATCCCGACACGGGCAAAGTCGTCAACGAAAACCTCGTTTTGCTCGACGAGAAGAAGGCGCAACGATTCGAAGAGGAAATCAGAAGCGCCGGATGGACGGTCAGCAAGGTGTCGAAGAGGGAAGCCAAAACGCAGCCTCCTTTTCCATTCATTACTTCCACATTACAGCAGGAAGCCAACTCTAAACTTCATTTCTCATCATCCAAAACGATGCTTGTGTCGCAGCATTTGTACGAAAAAGGCTTCATAACATATATGAGAACGGATTCGCCTTCGCTTTCCGAAGACGGGGAAAACGCCATACGCGATGCCGTTTCGCGCAAGCTGTCGTCGGATCGGCTCTCTGAAGCGCCGAGAAAGTTCAAATCGAAGGATGAGAATGCGCAAAACGCTCACGAGGCCATCAGGCCGGCGATAATCGACGGAACGATAAAGGAGGCTCAGGAGCTTTCACTAACGGGAGATGAAGCGAAGCTTTACGGGCTGATATATCGCAGATCGCTTGCTAGTCAGATGAAAGATAATCTGAGGGAGATCACAAGCCTCAGGATCGCAAGCGATGAGAATTGCGCCGACGCATTCGAATTTGCGGCTTCGGGCTATATTGTGGTTCAGGAGGGCTTTCGCGAAATCTACGGCTCGTCAGATGAGAAGGAGGAGGCCAAAAAGCTGCCGGATGTCAAGGAAGGCGATGCCCTCGATCTTGCGGAGCTCACATCCCAGAACATGCAGACGCAACCGCCGAGGAGATGGTCGGAAGCGGCGCTCATTAAGGAAATGGAACGTCTTGGAATAGGCCGCCCATCCACTTATGCGACCACGATATCATCCATAGTCAGCAAGAGATATGCAGAAAGGCAGGACGGCGTTCTCGTTCCGACTTTTACCGGTTTCGTCATAATAAAGTTTCTTTCAAATCATCTTTCGAAGTTCCTGGATTACGATTTCACATCCAAAATGGAGGAAAGCCTTGATGAAATCGAAAACCAGAAAGTGAACGAATTCGAATATCTTCGCGATTTCTATTTGGGCGATGGCGGCTTGAAGGATAGCCTTGCGTTCGTAGTGGACGACAGACGCGCCGAGCAAAGATTGCATCTGCCCGGAGTGAGCGATAAGTATGCGATATACGTAGGCAAATACGGGCCTTATGTTTCGTATTCCGAAAAATCCTATTCGATACCGTCCAATGTCTTCCCGTATATGATGTCTGATGAAAGGATCAGAAAAATCATAGACGAAAAGGAGAACAGCTCGCGGTCGGCCGCTTACGAAAGCGTTTCGGTGGATAAGGCGACGGGCAAGGATATCTTTTTCAATGAAAACGGCAAATATGGTCCGTATTTCTTCATTGCCGGCGAGAACAGAAGCGTTCGTCTTCCGAAGGGGTGCAGAAAGGACGAGTTCACTGCCGATGAGATTGCCAAGCTATTCGCGATTCCGTTTGAAATAGGAAAAGACGAGAACGACAACCCTTTGACAATGAACAGCGGCAGATTCGGCTATTATGTTTCATGCAATAGGAAAAACGCAAGCGTAAAGGATGTTCACAAGGCGCTGAGTCTGACTGCGGATGAAGCGTTGCAGCTTATAAACAAGACGAAACAATGACGATTACACAAGAAGGCGACACGATAAAGCATATCGTGTTCGATGACGGAAGGCATCTTACCGTTGTCGGAAGCGCGCATATCAGCCAAAGAAGCGTGGATGAGGTCAAGCAGACGATCGAGGCAGTGCGACCCGATTGCATTTGCATTGAGCTTGATGAGGACAGATGGGTCAAGTTTCATCATAAAGACGATGCCTATGAGGATTTTGATCTGATCAAGGCGATCAGACAGGGCAAGTTCTTTCTTATAATGGTGAATGTCATATTGTCGTCCTTCCAAAAACGTTTGAGCAAGGGGACGACCGGAGAATCCGGAAGGGAAATCATCGGCGCAGGCGAAATCGCCATCGAGAAGAATATTCCGCTGTGCTTTGCAGACAGGAAAATCTCATTGACGCTGAAGCGAGCATGGGCGAAATCGTCGCTGTTCCCCAAATCGATGATATTGGCAAGCCTTTTTGCCTCTGCTTTCGATAGAAGCAAGATAACGGAAGAGGAGCTCGACCAGCTCAAGCAGCAAAGCAGCATAGATAAGATGCTTGAGGAAATGTCCAAGGAGATGCCGTCTATCAAGACGGTTCTGATTGACGAAAGGGACAGGTATTTGGCGTCTATAATCTATTCCGCCCCCGGAGAAAACAAATTCGCGATAGTCGGTCAGGGGCATGTGAAGGGGCTTTTGACCATGTTGGAGAAACTTGAGTGCAAGGAGCTCGACGAGAACGTATCCGAATTGGATGTTGTTCCGAAGAGGAAAGGAAGGTTCCTGAAGGATTATTTCGTCCCTATCGTTCTCGTGTCCGTTCTCGTGGCTATCGGCATAGTCAAAGGATGGAGGATGGGTGCGCAATACTTTGCGGCATGGGCCATGTTGAATGCGCTGACTGCCAGCGTAGGGGCCGCAATCAGCCTTGCGCACCCTTTGACGATTCTCGCCACTGCGATCACTTCGCCGGTTTCGGCGCTGACTCCCGTACTCGGTGTCGGCATGGTAGCGGGACTTGTGGAGGCTACCGTTCGGCGTTCGCGAGTTCGCGATCTCGACACGCTATCCGATGATGTCTCGATTTTCAAGCGATGGTTCGGCAACAGGATTCTTCACACATTTCTCATTTTGATCGTAACGACTTTTTCCAGCGCGATAGGGACTTTTGCGATTTTCCCGATTTTCAGAAGCTTTTTGTTCAAGTTGCTCGGTTGGAGCTGAGAAACTGCGACAAAACGATCTAGAGCCGCAAACGACAATAGCGAGCGGATGCGGGATGAGAAACGCATCATGCAGGATTCGAGCTAGCCGAGACAATGCTATGTGCATGGCTCGACGCTCAGAGCCGATTGATGTGTTTATCGCCCGCAGGCGCTCGCTATTGTATAAAATCTTTTCAAAATAAAAAAAATAATTATAATCATGAAGAATTGCACAAATCAGCCTTTTTCGCAAATGTTCGGTGCGTTTTATCAACGTCGCTCATGGTGACAAAGCAAACCGTCGGATGTTGTGAAGATGGGCGGATTTCGCTTGTGATGACAAGGAGGATAAATGAAAAAGAAAATTGTTGCGGTTCTTATTATCGCGCTTGTTTGTTCCGTTTCCGTATTCGCTGCTCCCAAGAACAAGAAAGCCAATTACAGGCACGGCAAGGACATGGGAATCGGTTTGAATCTCGGATATCCGGGACTTGGTCTTGCTTTCAGGTATCATAATGACGATCTGAGGATTCTCGGCGCCGCCGCATTCGACTACAAATACGGCGCGATTGCCATCGATGCCACCGGCGAATACATTTTCGCTACGATCGACGACAGCAAGAGAAGGCCCATCTTGGACTTTTCGTTAGGAGCTGGAGCAGGAGTGGGAATTCCGACCGATGGCGAGAGCCTTTATCTGGCATTTGAACTTGGAATTATCGCCAACTACGATATAGCTGATACTCCATTTTCGCTTTTCGTAAGAGGATTGTGGCGTCCTTATCTTACTTTCGGCGACGATGGGAAGTTCGAGCCGGTCGGATTCGGCGCAAGCGCCGGATTCACCTACAATATCGATCTTGACTGATATTGCATTTTCGAGTTGAAAAAAAGCCTCCGCATGGGAAATCCCTTGCGGAGGCTTTTTTTTGTTGAGATTTTTAGAAGCGCCCCTTAGAATACCACTTCGTTTCCTCTGCCTTTCCTCTGCCTGTCCTTGAATTCCGCAACGGCGGTGAAGAAAGCATCGCCTGAGGAGTTCAATGCGGTTTCGAACGAATCCTGGATCACGCCGATTATGAATCCGATTCCAACCACTTGCCATGCTATGTTCTGCGGTATCCCGAAAATGGAGCATGCCATCGGTATGAGCATTAGCGACCCGCCGGCGACGCCCGATGTTCCGCAAGCCGCCAAAGTCGCGATTACGGATAGCAGGATCATCATCGGGAAGCTTGTCTGTATTCCAAGTGTGAATACGGTGGAAAGCGTCATTATAGTTATAACGACTGCGGCGCCGTCCATGTTTATGACTGATCCGAGCGGAATTGTGACGGAGTAGATGTCTTCGTCAAGACCGAGTTCCTTGCACAATTCCATGTTCATAGGGATGTTCGCAGCGCTCGATCTCGTGAAGAATGCGGTTATTGCGGATTTCTTCAGGCATCTCCAGAGCAGAGGATACGTATTCCTCTTCAGGAAGAAGGTTCCGAGAATCGGATTGATTATGCAGGATGTGACTATCATAGTTCCGACGAGTTCGACGATGAGCAGGCCGTAATTCGTGAAAATCTCGATGCCGTTTGTGGCGACATTGGTATAGGCTATGCCGAGGATTCCGAAAGGAGCTAATTGGATGACGTAAGCGATCGTCTTGCTTACGCAGTCGGCTACGTCCTGAAGGAAGCCTTTAGTGACATCACCGCTTTTCTTGAGAATCACGCCGAAAATGCATGCCCAGCACAGGATCGAGATGTATTGTCCGTTCGCTATTGCAGCGACAGGGTTCGAAAAGATGCCCAGAACGAAATTATATAGGACTTCGCCTATTCCGCTCGGAGCGGAGGAGTAATCCGCATCGGATCCTGGAAACACCAGCTTGATCTGCCATATATTCGCAACTATGACGGCTATGACCGCAGCGATCAATGTGGTGAGCATGTATAGGACGACTATGTCTCTGATGACCTTTCCTTCGATATGCTTGCTGCGCGCTATGGATGCGATTATCAGCACGAACACCAATATCGGCGCAAGCGCTTTCAGTGAGCCGATGAAGAGTTCTCCGAGCAATATCAGGAACCGGCCGCTGTCTGCGGGGATTGCAAGCCCCAGAAGGGCGCCGATCACCAAGCCGATGGCAATCCTGAGCACGAGCGGGATGCCGACGTATTTTTTCACTAAGTTCATAAATATCCTCCCAACGGATAAGTGTTGCCGTAATCATACCATAGCATCGGTAAAATTGAAAAAATACATCGCAAATAGTAGAATATTCGGTAATTGCCTGCGAGGGTGAGAGGCTTTGCCCGAAGGCAGACAGGAACAATATTCTAACATTTAGGAGAAATAGTTATGGAAAGACTATTCAGGCTTAAGCAGCATGGTACTTCGGCCAAGACCGAGTATCTTGCTGGTCTTACGACATTTCTCACGATGGTTTACATCCTCATCGTAAATCCTGGCATTCTCAGCGCGGCCAAAATGGATTGGGGCTCTGTGTTCACGGCAACCGCTCTTTCGGCGGCAATCGCCACGCTGGTCATGGGCTTGTGGGGGAATCTTCCTTTCGCTCTTGCGCCGGGAATGGGACTCAACGCCTTCCTTGCATTTACTGTTTGCGGCATGATGGGCTATCCGTGGCAATTCGCATTGGCTGCCGTGTTCATCGAAGGCATAATCTTCATCTTCCTTACGGCATTCAATATAAGGGAAGCAATCGTGGCGAGCATTCCCGACAACCTCAAGAAGGCGATCGCCGTAGGCATCGGGCTTTTCATCGCTTTCATAGGAATGCAGAACGCCGGAATCATCGCCCCTAATCCTTCCACTGCGGTCGAGCTTCATACTTTCAAGTCCGCTGCAGGCGATTACGCTCCGTTCGTTGCGCTTATCGGTCTTATCATAACTTCCATCTTGGTAGTAAAGAAGGTTCCGGCAGCGCTTCTTATCGGAATAGCTCTCACGACTCTCGTCGGAATTCCTTTCGGCGTGACGGTGTGGAATCCGATCGGACTCAGATGGGCTCCTCCTGAAATGACGGGAACATTCTTCGGGTGCTTTGACGGATTCAGGATGATTCAGAGCAGCAGAGACGCTTTCGACTTCATGGTGGTGATGTTCACATTCCTGTTCGTCGATATGTTCGATACGGTCGGAACGCTCATCGGCTGCGCTGTGAACGGAAAGATGACGATAAAGGACAAGCACGGCAATACGACGATTCCGAATGTCAAGCAGGCGCTCTTCGCTGATGCGGTCGGAACGGCTGTCGGCGCTTTGTTCGGAACATCCACCGTTACGACTTTCGTCGAGAGTTCGTCGGGCGTCGTCGCAGGAGGTCGAACCGGTCTTACGGCTTGCACCACTGCGGTTCTTTTCCTTTGCTCGCTTTTCCTGGCTCCGCTGTTCTGTTCGGTTCCTTCGGCTGCCACGTCGCCGGTTCTCATCATAGTCGGGCTTTACATGTGCTCTCCGATTGCGGAAATCGATTTCACCAAGGATTTCTCAGAAGCCATTCCCGCATTTCTCACTGTGGTGTTCATGCCCTTGGCGTATTCTATAGCTGACGGCATCATGTTCGGTGTCATATCGTATGTGATTTTGAAGCTGATCAAGAGGGATTACAGGAACGCTTTGAAGCCGACTACGCTCACGATTTTCGTTCTGTTCATCATCAAGCTCATCCTCAATAATATGAGTTTGGCCTGATGGAGACGGACTATCGTACATAGTCGAAAATAACCGTATAACGATACAATAGCATGACGGCAATTCCGCATGGGTCTTTTTCGGTCTCTTGCGGGGTTGCCTTTTTCGTATGGAGCGATTCCAAATGTTGAAGACTTTCAGATTTGGGGGAATTCATCCGGATCCCAGCAAAGAATACAGCAAAGGCAAGCCGATCGAAAGGCTTCCTCTCCCGAAGAAACTCCTGATACCGATGTCCATGAGCACTGGTGCGCCAGCCAAGATTCTGGTCGATGTCGGAGGCTCGGTCGCCAAAGGCCAGCTAATAGGCGAGAAAAGCGGCTTTATTTCGGCGAATGTCCATTCTCCCGCCGACGGCACGGTCAAGGCTATCAGAAACATAACCCTTCCTGCCGGAAATGTGTGCCCCGCTCTTGAAATCGAGACCAGCGACGAGCAGACCGACCCTTTTTCGGAAAAATGCGACGATACGTTCGTTCAGGGTTTGTCCAGAGAGGATTTGGTGACCATAATCGAGAAAAGCGGAATAGTCGGGATGGGCGGTGCCGCTTTTCCTGCGAATGTGAAATACAATATCAAGGAAGGCGTTAAAGTCGAATATCTTCTGATAAACGCTTGCGAATGCGAGCCGTTTCTCACTTGCGACTGCAGATTGCTGATCGAGAGGCGCGAAGAAGCGATAAGCGGAATCAGGATTCTCAAGAGGCTTTTCGGAAACCCTGATACAAGGTTGTGCACCGAGACGAACAAGAGGTCCGAAGCCGAAAGCCTCATTACTGGCGTGAAAGACGGAAGCTTTGCCTTGGAGGTTCTTAAGACGAAATATCCGCAAGGCGATGAGAAGTCGATCATAAACGCGGTCACCGGCAGGGAGGTTCCGTCGGGGAAGCTCCCGCTGGACGTAGGGTGCGTCGTGGTGAATCTGGGAACTGCGATAGCCGTTCATGAGGCTGTCTGCTACGGCAAGCCGCTTTACGAGCGCGTGGTCGCTGTCACTGGAAACGGGATCAGGGAGCCTAAGAATCTGTTGTGTCCTGTCGGCGCTTCCGTTCGCGATGTTTTGGATTATTGCGGAGGGTTGACGGATAAGGCGGACAGGATCATTTCAGGCGGTCCCATGATGGGCTTTTCGTTCTACGACCTTGATACTCCGATCGCTAAGGCGACGTCGGGAATCCTCGTGATGGAGAAGATCGCGCCGAAAAAGGAATATCCTTGCATTTCATGCGGAAGGTGCGCTGCTGCTTGCCCTATGAGGCTTGTTCCGACCAGAATGTACAAGTTCATAATGAATGAAAGGGTTTCAGATGCCATCGGGATAAATCTTCTTGATTGCAGGGAGTGCGGCTGTTGCGAATATTCGTGCCCGTCGGGGATACCGCTTGTGCAGGGCTTCAAGATGGGCAAGAAAATCTGGAGGATGAAAAAATGAGCGATAGGAAATTCACGATATCCGTTTCACCTCACGTCCATTCCAAGGAGACGACGCCGCAAATCATGCTTTGGGTGTGCGTTGCGCTTCTTCCGGCATGCGCATGGGGCGTGTACTCCTTCGGATTCGGAGCTTTTTCGGTTCTGGCGGCTTCCGTAACAAGCTGCGAAGTTTTCGAATATCTGTTTTCCAAGATTCTTTTCAGGAAAAGCACGTTGGGCGATTGTTCGGCTCTGGTGACAGGATTGCTCATAGGAATGAATCTGTCCGCCGGAGTGCCTCTTTATGTGCCGATCATCGCTTCGCTTTTTGCGATAGGCGTGGCTAAGATGTCGTTCGGAGGGCTTGGTCAGAATTTCATCAACCCCGCTTTGGCAGGGCGTCTGTTCGTGTTTTTCTCGTTTACGGCTGCCATGTCGTTCTTTCCGCAGCATAGGGCGTGGAAGGATTATAGGGGGATTTCATATCCTGCATCCGCTCCTTATGCGAATTCGATTTCGTCCGCATCCATGGCGGCTGCTTCGGCATCCTCGGAAAGCATTTCAGCCGAGTCGGCCGATTCGATTCAGCGCGGCGTCGATGCCGTGACAAGCGCGTCCCCGCTGGCATCATACAAATCCAATCCTCTTTCGAAAAAGTTCAATAACCTGCAATATATGAATGAAGTCGGCTATCCGTTCACCAGATTCGCTTCCGATGTCCATTCGAAAACCGGTATAAGTCCTTATGTGGTCGATGCCTTTTTCGGTTTTAAGAACGGTTGCATAGGCGAGATATCCGGACTTCTGCTTCTTCTGGGCGTTGCGATTCTGATTTTCAAAAAGCTGATTTCGCATGTGATTCCGGTTGTCTATATAGGTTTGTACATGCTTTTGGAATGGGTGCTCGGCGGACTTGTCTATGGGCAGGGCCTGTTTGCCGGCGAGGCGGTCTATTCCGTGCTGACGGGCGGAGTCTTGCTATGCGCTTTCTTCATGGCTACGGATATGGTGACATCTCCCGTAACCAAGCAGGGGCATGCGATGTATGCAGCGCTCTTGGCGGTGATGACTTTTCTCATCAGAAGGTTTTCGGCGCTTCCGGAAGGTGTGAGCATAGCTCTTATGTTGGCTAACATAGCGACGCCTACGATTGATAAATATTGCAAAAGAAGGGTTTTCGGGGTGAAAAAATGACCAAGGCTGATGAAAGGGTGAAAATCAATCCAGTAGCCGTGCTGATCGGCTTGTGCTGTGCGCTCTCAATAGTTCTTGCTTTCATAAACTCCATTACTGCGCCGGTTATCGAATTGAGAAAGCGGCAGGAGGAGCTTAATGCGTATATGGAGATTGCCGATGGATATGAAATATCCGGTGAGCTCCGTTTCAATGGGGCGGACGAGACCGTTCTTTCCTACTATGATATGAGCAAAGGCAGCTCGAAGGGGTATATCCTGAACCTTGCAGGATCCGGATATGGCGGAGCTTTCAGGATAGCGGCCTCCTATGGCTTGAACGGAAAGCTGATTGCGGCGAAAATGCTCGAAAACTCGGAAACGCCGGGGCTTGGCAAGAACAGCGAGGAGAGCTGGTATATGCCTTTGTTCGCCAAAGGCGATGCGATTCCAGCTACCAAAAACGATTTGCCGGAAGAGGACAGAGTTCTCGTGAGCGGCGCATCGGTTACTTTCCAAGGAGTTTCGCGTGCGCTGTCCTATGGCAGCGAATGGGTCAGAAGGAGGGGTGAATGAAAAAAGAGCTTACAAAAGGTTTTTTCAAGGAGAATCCGACCTTCATGCTCGTTCTCGGCCTGTGTCCTACTTTGGGAG
>CAMOXM010000021.1:0-17761 GCA_946629155.1 uncultured Spirochaetaceae bacterium
AGAACCTTGTCATAATCCCCGTTGTAATTCGCAGTCCTTCTCCTAGCCCTTTCCGCAACATCCGCGTCGATGAAGAACTTATGAGGAGTTTCCGGAAAGACAACCGAAGTTATGTCACGCCCTTCGCATACCACATCGTATTTCTCGGCGAACATCCTCAAAATACCGTTCACCTTAAGCCTCACCGGCACGTAAAAGGAGATTTTAGACGAAACGGAATCGATCTGCGGATTTCTCAATGAAGCCAAATCGATTTCAGCGCCATTGAGAATGATCGTATCCGCAGAATCCATGCGCAAATCCTGCTTTTCGACGAATTCGACGGTCGATTCCTCCGACAAACAATCGACGCCTGCATTCAGAACTGCGAAAGACAGCGTCCTGTACAGGTTGCCGCTATTCAGGTTTACGAGATTCAAATCTTCGGCAAGCATGGAGGCGACAGTGCTTTTACCGCTTGCCGAAGTTCCATCTATGGCTATTATCATCGGATCATTTGACCTCGGCGATAGTCATCGGATCGAGCAGCCTCTTTTTTGAAAGCGATAGTGCTCTGAGAATATTGGCGCAAACGAATGTCGATGAATAGATTCCTATGCAGATTCCAACAGAAAGAACAAGCGAGAACATCCTTATGTCGTTGTTCAAAACTATGATGCCCATCGGTATAACAACCGCCAAAGTAGTCAGCGACGAGAACAGCGTCCTCGTTATGCTTTGGTTGATCGACAAATCGACAATCGCATCCAAATCCTTCGATCCGCCTGCTTTTATATTCTCCTTAATCCTGTCAAAAATCACTATGGTGTTATTTATGGAATATCCTATTATGGTCAATATCGCGGCAATCGTGATGGATGAGATCTCGATCCTGAAGACGACTATGAAACTCAAAAGGATCATGACATCATGTATCAATGTCAGAATCGATGCGATCGAAAACGAAAACTGGAACCTGAGCCAAATATAGACGAGTATTCCGATGAGGGCTACGGCAATCGCAACAAGGCTTGTGGTTATGAGCGAGGACGAGAATTTCGCCCCAATGAACGATGATGAAATCACCTGCACGTTGCTTTCCCCGAAAACATTTCCCAATGCGGAGACAATCTGACCCTCTCTGCTCGTCTTCTCATCGTCATCGGCTGCGAACGTCCTGATTATGAATGTCGAATCCGATTCCTGACCCTGTCGCTGAACACGTGCGCTGATGTCGGAAAGGGCGCTTCTGATCTCCTCGATGCGAACTCCGCTCCTGCCTATTCGTATGGTGTCCGAAACTCCGCTCTCGAAGTCTATTCCCAAATTGAAGCCGCGAAAGACGAAGAAAGAAATTCCCAAAAGCAGCAAAACCGAAGAAATGCAGAGAACGAACTTGCGCAAGGCGACTACTTTAATGCTTTTCATTTACATGTCCTCCTTTTTTGCATTGAACCCTACTGAAATCCTCTTGGCATCAGACCTGACGAACAAATCGAAAACGAGATGCGATGTGAAAAGCATCGTAATAAGGGTGCAGACTATTCCTATTGCCAAAGTAACGGCAAAGCCTTTCACCGAAGTCGCCCCGAGCATGGACAAAACCAAGGCGGCTATCATGGTGGTTATGTTGGCATCCAAAATAGTCCACATCGCCTTGCCATACGCAACTCTCACGGCATTGAACGGCACGACACCCTTCCTCAACTCCTCCTTGATCCTCTCAAATATGATTATCGATGAGTCCGCGGCCATTCCGATAGTAAGTATCACGCCGGCGATGCTCGTAAGCGATAAGGTGAACCCGAACGAAGACAGAACCGAAACAACAAGAACGAGATTCAGACCGAGCAAAACCACGCTCAGCAAGCCCGCCAAATGGTAATATGCCAAAAGGAAAATCGCAAGAATCGCCATTCCGATAACTATCGATTTGAATATCTGACGTATGGAGTCCTCTCCGAGACTCGCTCCCACGCTTTGCGAGGAAACGACCTTCAAATCCACAGGAAGCGCCGAACTCTTCAACGTGACGGACAATTCCTCGGCTTCCTTGGCATTGAATCCGGTGACCTGGACGTTAGTGCTGAGCGCGCTTCTTATCGTAGCGACATTCTTTATTCTTCCGTCGAACACCACGACAAGCAGCCTGCCGACGTTCTTGCTTGTAATGTCGTAGAAAAGCTCGCCCCCCTCGCTAGACATCGTGAAGTTCACAGCAGGCCTTCCGGTTATCTGATCACGCGAAACCTCAACGGTTCTCATATATATGGCATCCATGCTCTGATTGTCATCAAGCACGTATTGGCCCGCAAGGACATCGGAGCCGAGATCATCCTGCTCGTAATACCCGTATGCGGTAAACCCTTCTTGGAAGCTCTGCGAAATGAAATTGCCGTTGATGTCTATGTATTTGTCGCTATTGGAAGCGACATCGCTTGCAAGTTGAGACGATTTGTCCGCATCGACGATGGAGAACTTCAAGGAACCGCTGTTCTTCAAAAGCGAATTGACCCTTTCCGGATCCGAAGTGCCCGGCATCTCTATCACTATCTGGTCGATCCCTTGCCTATGGATATCCACCTCGCTTATTCCGAACTCATCAACCCTTCTGCGCAACAATTCGACATCATCGTCAAGTCCGGTGCTGATCTCGTCTGCCGAAAGCCTGCTGCCCGTTCTCGACTCCGTGGCCTGACCATCCGCTTCCAAAAGAACCGAAAGTCCGCCCCGAAGATCCAATCCGAACTTCAAGGATTTCCCCGATGTCCTTTTCAAAGCCAGAAAATGCTCGCGCATCTGCCTTTCGATTTCCGTGCCAGCGCCCGAATCCATGGCGGATAGCAAATCGCTCTTCGTCCATTTCCCGCTTTCAGGCGAAACCTTCGATTTGGAAGCCGCTTTCACCACTTGGACGTATTTTCCGGAGAGGTCCGTCAAGTCATCGGCTTCCGCTTCGATATCCTGCCTCATCATTCGGACTTCGGCATGGCAATAATCCCTTATATACCCGTTGCTTTCAACAGCAACCGACTTTTCCTTATCGTCCAGCAAGACATTCCATTTCAATGTGGGATAAAGCAAATAGCATGCCAATGCTATGACGATCAATATGATCGCGCTGCGTTCGACTCTATTCATACCGCCCCACCTGCTATCGATCGTTCTTATCGAGCGAAACCGAATTCGAATCGGATGCGATTCCCTGCGCCTTATCAGCTTCAGCCGTCAAAGAGGAAGCTGCTTCGCCTTTAGCGCCCGAAACGCCCTCGGCATCATCCGTCTTATCGGCGCCGTTCGTTGCGATTTCCGACGTTTCAGCTGTTTCTTCAGCCGTCTCGTCCGCTTTCCGATCATCCTTGCTTCCGCCTTTGCCGGGCCCATGGGATTCCCCTGCGGCGATTACATCGGCTACGGCATTCTTGATCACTTCGATTTTCGCTCCGTCTTCAAGACGAACGATGAAAGTGGTTTCCTTCACGGCTGCTATAGTGCCCCTCCAGCCACCGATGGTCTGAATCCTATCGCCTTTCTTAATCGATGCAAGCTTCTCCTTTTGCTTCTTCTCCCTTTTCTTCTGCGGCCGTATTGAGAAAAAATAAAGTACGACGAAGAAAAGGGCGAAAATCAGCAGCATCGTTCCGCCGCCGCCGAAGAGACCGCCTCCGGTGCTCCCGCCCGCCTGTGCCTGACTGTTGACATTTCCTGCCATGAAATTGATCAAATAGTTCATGCTAAACTCCTAATACCAATGCTAATATATAATAGGGATTTTTCAAAACCGATCCGACGCGATTCGAAAAAGCAACCGATGCTAAGAATATAATCTTGAAAAACCCATTGATTCCCTCGTGCGCCGGCTATATCCTATCCAGCCCCAGTTTCCCAAACGTCTTCGCGATTATCTGAGCAGCTTCATCGAGTATGCCTTCGTCGTGCTTAGCCGTAACGGAGGTTCTTATAAGACAGTCGTTTTCGGCAACCGCCGGAGGGAACACGCAATTCACATACACTCCCTCATCGTAAAGCATCTTGCTGACCAGCAAAGTCGTTTTGGTGTCCTTGGAAGGCAAAGGCCCTATCGGGGACGAACCGGGTTTCGGAGCAAGGCCGAGCGAGACGAGCTTGTTTCTGAAATACAAGCCCAAATCATTAAGCCTTTTGGGAAGCTCCGGATGCGCTTTTATATATTCAAGCGCGGTGATCGCCGCATAAGTCGCGGAAGGCGTAGGGCTTGCCGTAAAGATAAACGGCTTCGACGTGTGCCTTATGAAATCTATGACCTTCCTGTCAGCCACCACGAATCCGCCCAAAGAAGCCAGCGATTTCGAGAAGGTGGCGGTTATGATGTCTATTTCATTCTCAAGTCCGAAATGCCAAGCGGTTCCCTTTCCGCCTTCTCCGGCAACGCCGAAAGCATGAGCATCATCGACCATGGTCCTTGCTCCGTATTTCTTCGCCAAGCGAACTATCTCCGGCAAATTCGCATAATCGCCGCCCATCGAGAACAAGCCGTCCGTGACTATCAGCTTGCCGCTTTTTTCCGGAAGACCTTGCAATATCCTCTCCAAATCAGCCATATCGCTATGCTTGTATCTGAGCATTTTCGAATATGCCAGCCTGCATCCGTCGTAAATCGAAGCATGACTTTCCCTGTCTATTATATAGTAGTCGTCCCTGCCGCCGATACAAGAAAGGACGGAAAGATTTGAGCCGTATCCGGTAGAGAATATTATGGCATCCTCCCTGCCCATGAAATCGGCTATCTTCCTCTCCATTTCGACATGAATGTCCAAATTCCCGTTAAGATACCTGGATCCGCTGCATCCCGTTCCGTATTTGTCTATGGCATCCTTGCCTGCCTGTATGACGCTCATGTTGTCCGTAAGGCCCAGATAGTTATTGCTTCCAAGCATTATTCGCGGCTTTCCTTCCATCATAACCCTTGCGCTCTGCCTGGAGTTCAGCATGTGGAAATACGGATACAAGCCCTCGGCTTTGATCTCATCGGCCATCGTGAATTTCCGGCATTTGTCAAAGATGTCTTTGCTCTCGGCCGCATCTGCGACAGGAACATTGCCGGAAGATTCGACAGCGGCAACGGCTGGATTTTCATTCGATCGCCCGTCAGCGTCTTTTCCCGTTCCTTTCTTGAAACGATCAAATATCTTTGAAAATTGCATTATGCAACTTCCTCCTTTCCCAATATCGTCCGCAGCAATTTCGAGAACGCATCATTCGCTACGAAAACGCCACGCAACTTATTGATTTTATAAAAAAGAGACTTTTTTAGCAACGAGAAGCCGGATGCGAGCAGTCGGAAAGCTCTCAAATCGCATCAGGATTTTCAACCCTGCCTTATCCGCTCACACCATCATCCTTTCTGGTAGCCATTCTGAAATCGGATTCCTGAGCTTCGCTTCCGAGAACCGATATCGCTATCTTGAAACCGTCATCGCATTTCTTCAAATGATATGCTATCAGATCGAAATCGCCGTCATGCTGTTCAACGGAAAAATCCGTATCGCTCCTTTTCACTATATAGTATTCCAACGCTGCGTTCTCGCTTATGGAATTGTATTCTATCAGGCCTATATCCTCATCGTTCTGATTGATATAGCAATTCCTCCTGAAAGTGACCACGCGCTGAACTCCGAACTCGCCTTCATCCACATACCATTCGCCCAACGCCCAATCGGGCGCCGTCTGCTCGACACCGTTTCGTTCGGAAGCCAAGCCTTCGAAATGGGCTTTCTGCTTCGTCCTGCCAAGCTGGCGATAGCTCAAATTCACCTCGTTCCAGTCAAGAACATTGTCCGGATCATACTCGAACTCATCCCACCATTGCCCCTGATCCTCCCGATCCAATGTCCTTTGCGCTTCCACGACCAGCGAAGGCTCGTCAGCCCCGATGCTTTCGATATCCTCGAACGCGAAAAACGCAACGCTGCACGAATTGGCCTCTTCGGACGACTTGCCGCGAACATATCGCTTCTCCGCTCTCTTGGAAGAATACTCCTTCCCTTTGCTCGCAATACTTCTTCCCAAAGCGGCGTATGCTTTCTTCTTCGCGTTTTCCTCACGATAGCTCAAGTTCACCTTGTCGATGCTCAAGAAACTGTCCGGATCGATTGAAAAATCCTCCCACCAATGCTCGATGTCGTCATCGCGGTAGTCTTCATGTCTGCCGGCCTTGCTTTCTTCCGACCACTCCTGACGGCTCGCCGCCTCCGCCATGATATGCGCTACATCGAAGCCGACCATGACATCGCGCTGCACGCAAACATTGGGATTTGCGAATTCATCGCGCTCTTCGCTGATCTCACCATTAGAAGAAGACTCCGGCATGTCGCTTTCCTCATCTTCATAGACTTCCAAGTCCTCATCGGAATCCATCGTCACTTCCGGACGATCATCCGTTCTGGCGATTCCGGGGATATTTCTCAAAAGGAGCTGCTTGAGCTTCTCCTTCCTCTCCCTCTCCTGCGGATCCTCTTCCGGTTCAGGCGGCTCAGCCGCGGACTCTTCGACTATGACGCCAGCATCGCTTGCAGGCGGTTCTTCGCATATTTCAGAATTGTCCGACCCAATGCTGCCTTCATCGAAAGCATAAGCGTCATGGCTTTGCTTTTCCATCCACTTGCGCGCCCATTCGTTATCAGCATCGCTGTCGCCATCGACTTCATCGTCCGATTCGTCGGATAATCGATCGTTTTCATCTCGGGAAGCTATCGAATGCTCAAGCCTCCACTTGCGCGCCCATTCATCGTCGTCTTCATCGTCGTCTTCATCGTCTTCCTTGGCGTTTCCATCGTTATATTCCTTATCGGCTTCATTGCGGTCCTCGTCGCTGTTCTCGGCGCCGTTGGAATCATCATCGGCATGGAAAGACGCTCCTGCGGCATCATCAGCGGATCCGTCTTCGCAATCACTCGCTTCGGATTCGGACGGTTCGGAATGCAAATCGCTCTTTTCACGCTCGGCAGCAAGGCCGGATGCCTCATCCGATGCGCTATCGCCATCACCAAGATGATTCGCCGCCAAGTTATCGGCATCGGACCGGCATCCTTTGCGGCACCACGAAACCCCGAGATAGCAAAGCGGAGCGGAAGCAGCGGAAAGAACGAGCTTGAGCAGATAATACGGCAATGCTATCTTCAAAACGAATACTAACGTATAAGTTTCATTCATCCTATAAAACGCAAGAAACATGAAAATGAACGTATCTACAGCCTGCGATAAGGCAGTGGAGATGATGCTTCTCGCATACAAATGCTTTTGCGAAGTCCTTTTCCGCATTTTGGAGAAAATGTCTATATCGAGTCTTTGGGACAGAAAGAACGCCGCAACGCTTGCGGCGGACATTCTGAGAGATTGCGAATAAATCACCTTGAATTCGCTTTGAAAACCCCAATCGGGATGCGGCGGCAACGCAATCGCGATATAAAAGCTCAAGACAAGAATCGAAAGCAGAAATGTTGATATGTTCGCCGTCCTATTGGCCTCTTCCTTGCCGAAAACCTCACTAATCGTGTCTGAAATGATGAACAGAAGCGGCATATACAGAATCCCCACGCTCGCGCGGATTCCGGCTATGGACATGATTTTCGTTCCGACGGTATTGACTATGAGCATGAAAGCCACATACAATCCGATCAGAATCTGCCTTTTCGTTTCAATCTTCATATTTCATCCTCTTCAAAAAACCGTATTCCCTTTCCTCTTCTATCGTGCTCTCCGCCCCATGACCGGGATAAACCTTCATGCCGACGGGAAGGCATGACAGCCTGTCGAGCGATTTCATCATCTGCCTGCCGTTTGAAAAAGGAAGGTCGATTCTGCCATAACTATGAAAAAACAGCGTGTCTCCGGTAAAGACCGTATTGTCGTCTTCGCAGCAATACGACACGGAACCCGGAGAATGGCCCGGCGTCTCCCAAACGACGATCTTCCTGGCAAAATCCGGCATCACGAAACCATCATAAACCCTGATGATTTCACTTTTCAAGAAAAAGTCTCGAATTTTAGCAATCTGCGATTGAGACATATAATCCCTGCCGAAAAAATTTTCCGACATGTATTCGATCACGCCATCGGAAACAAGTATGTCGTAATCCTTGCCGCTCATGTAAATCCTAACGCCTTCGAAAGCAAGGATTCCATCGATATGGTCAAGGTGAAAATGCGTCAGCATAACCCCTTTCAGCTCGAATCCGGCTCCAGCGATTGCCTTTTTCAAAATTTCACCGTCATAACTGGGATCTATCGCAAATGCATTCGCGCCATCGCTTATGACATAGCAGTTGTTTTCAAGCGCCCCTTGCACAAATGTCATTATTTCCAATTTGCCCGACATATTCCGTAACATTATAGTAAATATCGATGAATTATTAAAGGGCGCTTCTAACTATCGGTAGCTTCTGAAAATCTATCATTCGAGGATTTGGCACTGCCCATAAGCCTGAGCGAATTAAGAACCGTCATAACGAGCATGCCCCCATCAGCGAAAACATTCATCCAAACGCGCACAATGCCCATCATCGACAAGGCGATTATGATTGATTTCACGAATATGGACGAAATTATGTTCTCTGATACTATTTTTCTGATCTTCCTCGAAACGCATCGCATTTCGATGATGCCCGAAAGCGATCCGCCTTCCAGAATCACATCAGCGGCATTTCTTGTGCTTTCAGATGAGATTCCGCCCATAGCGATGCCTATGCCGGATGCTTTCATGGCCGCTATGTCGTTTATCCCGTCTCCGACGAACATGACGTTTTCGCCCTGATTCTGCAACTCCTTCACATGCGAGAGCTTTTCCTGCGGCAGCATTTCGGATTCGAATTCTTCGATTCCAAGCTCCGATGCTATCCGACCGGCGATGCGAGCCTTATCTCCCGTAAGCATCATGCAGCTCACCCCGTCTTTCTTCAAGGCGCTTATTACTTCTGCGGCATCATCTCTGATTTCGTCGGTCAGGAAAACCCTCCCCAGAACCTTGTCTGCTTCGATGAGATTGACTATGGTGACAGCCTGAATGGCGTTAGCGTCCGAAATGGCGGCAGACCCGTCTTCCAATGCCGCGTATCTTTTTTCGCTTGCAAAATCCTTCTCGGTCGCTATGAAAAGCTTCCTACTCTCATATTCAAATGCCACCCCTTCGCCCGAAACCTCTCTATATCCTAGGACGAGAGATGGTTTGGCAAACTCTTTCCATGCGCCGAAAATCGCCTTAGCCACAGGATGCTTGCTGAAGCTTTCCGCTGAAGACATCGCCTCTTTGAAAAACTTCTCGTCAATATTGCAATCAAATCCGCCGATGACGAATTTTCCTGTCGTCAAAGTACCGGTTTTATCGAAGCATGCCGTTTTCGATTTCAATGCGGCATCGAATACGCAGGATTTTCTGACAAACACCTTGCTTCCGGCAAGGGCTGCCGCACCTATGAAGAAAGCGAGAGGAACCGATACCACCAGACTGCATGGGCAGGAGGCGACAAGAATGCCGGCGGCCTTGTATATCCATTGCGCAAAATCATAAGAACCCGTAATCAAGGGCGGAGCAATCGCCACGATCAATGACAAAATCAAAACCAAAGGGGTATAGATTTTCGAAAAGTTGGAGATGAAACCTTCCGATTTCGATTTGTCAGTGCTGATGTCGTCTATCATCCTGAGAATATTCGCAACCGTACTATCCTTGCATTCGCGCAAAACTACAGCCCTGACCGCACCATCGCAAACCGAAAAACCGCTGGAAATCTCATCGCCCTCGCCAAAAGACACGGGCTCGCTCTCTCCGGTGATGCTTGAAGTATCGAAAAACGAACGGCCTGATGCTATTCTGCAATCGAAGGGAACAACATCGCCCGGAGAAAAGCAAACGACACGACCGGGTGTAACTTCCCCGACACCTACTTCTGTGATTTTTCCATCGGAAACGACCTTGCATTTCCTCACATGCAAGTCCAAAAGCCATTTGATCTCGTCCCTGCTTCTGTCAGCGGAATCATCGGCAATGGCCTCGCCTAATCTGAAAAGCACTATGACGCCGATGGCTTCGGCATAATCCCTGAGGCAAACCGCAGCGAACGATGCCGCAACCATAAGGAATTCCTCGGAAAAAACATTTCCGTCCTCCCGAATTTCATCGATCATTCCCTTGGCGACAGGAAATGCGGATATGCAATACAGCAGAACAAGCATCGCTTCGAAGGCGATGCCTATTGCTTCCGACACGCCCTCGCATCGCCCGACGACCATCTTGGCCGTCATGACGAGCAGAAGAAGGATGCCTTCGATCAGAATCGCCTTATTCTTCCGAAACATGTTCCCTCCCCAAGCTTATGATCTTGCAAACATGGTCATCAAGCAAATAATAGAAAACTTCCCTGCCGATTTTCTCGTTCCCTACTAGCCTGCTATCCTTAAGTATCTTAAGCTGATGCGAAACCGCGCTTTGATTCATTTCCAAAACTTCGCAAATCGCCCTTACGCAAAGTTTTCCGAAAGAAAGCAATGATAGTATTCTCAATCTCGTGCAATCGCCGAAAATCTTATACAGATCCGACATTTTGCCTATCATCAAATCGGATATCCGGCTTTTGATTGCTTCCGACACTTCCGCATAATGATCATGCATATGAGCTCCTTATCATATGAATATACAGTCATATGAATATTCGTTCATATATTAATACAATCAATAACTATTGTCAAAAGGAAATACGAGCCCTGAAAAGAATGAAAAGCTACTGCATATATTGTTTGTTACCGGCTGTTTTTCAGCCGAAAAGATGTTGGGTGAAAACTTATAGGCGCTTCTATAAGCCTGCTGCCCAGAGAGCGCCCTTTAAAAAAGCAAAACGCATCAAGTGCCGGTTTTGTAAGTTTGCAAAATCAATATGTTGACTGCGTAGAAGACTATGGCGCACGAATAATGCGCCCCGTTGCGGACAACGACATCATCGCCTAAAAGCATATTCTTCACTTCGCTGATCTTATCGGCATCCCACCCCATTTTCTCCAAACCGGAGCCGAGCTGACCCAAAATCACGTCCAAATCCAACTCATTGTATTCGTATTCAGTCACGTTTTCCAATTTCTTAAGATTCTTCATATTCACATAAGGACAAATCTCATCGGCCTTGGTATGAATCGCCAGAACAGGAATCTCAGGTCCTTTTCCGTTTTTCCACTTGTTCGGATTCGCATAGCTGTTCTCCTCGAAGGCCTTCATCATGGCTTTGGAGATATCGGAATCCAAATCTCTTGCCTCCTCGGTGAACATTAATGACACCGGAATCCTATCCCAGCCGTCCGCAATTCCCAATGCCTTGGCGATCTTGTTGTCTATATCCGAGGTGGAATTCAATTTGTTGTCTATGATCTCCCACTCGTTATTCGTGTTGTCTCTAATCGCTTCGCATACTTTCGGAGTGAGAAAATCGGAAATGGTGTAGCCTTTAAGATACGAATCCCCGTATTGATGCAAATACGAACGCAGGATAATCGGAATCGAACAAGGGTAGTAGATTCCTCCATTCTCCTCATCAAGGAAAAACTTGTATGTTTCGCACAAATCATAAGATCCGTCGCCGCACAGCGATCCTTTAAAATGCAATTTCTCTGCCAAGCCTTTGTTCTCGATGTAATTATGCACCGTAAGAGACATCGTGCCACCTTGGGAATACCCGAAGCAATACATGCCGAAGTTTTCATCATTTTCGTTCAAACCATGCAACGACATGCCTTCAAACGATCCTTTCTTCCAGCCGATCGCAGCTTCGACGGCATCGATGCATTGCTCGGCGCAAATGTCCTGAATCAGATACGGATGAACTCTTCCGGAAGACGATCCATAGCCTTCGTAATCCGGATCGACCACTAAAGCACCTTCAAATGCTGCTCTGTAGAGCAACCCCCCTTCGCTGATGATGCTTTTGTCAATTGTCTGAGCCTGAGCGTTTTTCGCTATGGTTCCGTGATTGTGAAGAAGCAACTGATTGGAGCTGATAAACCACTTCCTGCCATTGTCCCAGAAATCGAACACTTTCTCCGCATATCCGACAAGCATGCGCGCTGATGCTCTGAACCTTTCTCCCGTGCAGCTATCGGTCGGATACTCAAGCTTCAAAGATTTAACGCGGAATACGATAGAATCCTTGTTTGCCTCCAGCCCATTCACGATGTCGCTTTCTCTCATAGCGGACCCGTCGGCGTTCTTCAGTTCGCCGCTATGGGCGATGAGGTCTTTCTTCAAGCGCTCGCGCAAATCATCCTTCGAGAAGCCAACATAACTCAAAACTCCGATAATGCCCTCGTCCGAGGATGCGCCGTCCCCGAAGATTCCGTCAATGAATTTGTCGAAAGTGACATCGTCGATCTCTTCGACCTTGACGGTTTCATCAATGCCATGCTTGCACCCGAACAGCATCATCACCGACAGGATCATGCAGATTGCGAAAGCCTTTCTAATCATAACAACCTCACCAAAGAAAAAGACTATGTCGGATCAAGCAACCGAATCTTATAGGACTAGGAAGCTTTTCCGGCATAGCCCGTCAAAATCAAAACAAACTAAAGGACGCTTCTGAAATCAGTTCTCGGACGGCTCACCGTTCAAGCAGCTGCCGAACCCCTTGTAGAGCTTAAGGCGCTTGTAGGCATCCTGCTCGCTTTCCGAATAAAGCTCTTCCGCCATCTCCGGATTGGTCTTCTTCAAGGAAGAATACCTGACTTCTGAAAGGATGAAGTCCTTATAGGCGCCGTTCGGATCCTTGCATTCCCAAACGAATTTCCTACCCTCCTCGCCATTGGGGTTGAACCTGTAAAGCGGCCAATACCCTGCCTCGACAGCCTTCTTCTCCTCAACCTGGGAGAATCTCATATTGATGCCGTGGTTGATGCATGGAGCATAGGCGAAGATGATCGAGGGACCATTGTAATCCACAGCCTCCTGAATCGCTTTTTGGACCTGCATCCTGTTGGCGCCGAGAGCGACAGACGCTACATAAACATAGCCGTAGCTCATGCACATGATTCCAAGATTCTTCTTGCCGACTCTCTTTCCGTCCGTAGCGAATTTCGCAACTGCGGAAAGCGGCGTACTCTTGGACGATTGCCCGCCGGTGTTGGAATAGACCTCAGTATCGAGTACGAGAATATTGACGTTCTTGCCACTAGCCACGACATGATCGACGCCGCCGTATCCTATGTCATAAGCCCAGCCGTCGCCGCCGATTATCCAAACTGCCTTCTCGGAGAGATAATCCTCCAATTCGGCTATCTTCTGCAGAAGAGCCTTCTTATCCTTATCCTTCTCAGCCTTCAATTCAGCAGCGAGAATCCTCTTCGTCTCATCCTGCGCGGTAATCGATGCCTCCGTCTGATCGGCCCAAAGACCGATGTTCTTCTCGAGAGCCGACTTGAGCTCGGCGCTGCATCCTTGCTCAAACAAAGCGTCGATCTTGTCTCTGAGCAGCTTCCTATTCGAATCGACGGCAAGCCTCATTCCGAGACCGAATTCCGCATTATCCTCGAAAAGGCTGTTGCTCCAAGCGCTTCCCCTGCCGTCCTTCTTCCTCGTGCAATACGGAATCGACGGGAATGTTCCCGAATAAATCGACGAACAGCCGGTAGCATTCGCTATGATCGCTCTCTCGCCGCAAATCTGGGAAACCATCTTGACATAAGGCGTCTCGCCGCATCCGGCGCATGCCCCGGAGAACTCGAACAAAGGCTCTTTGAATTGCAAACCCATGAAGTTCGACATATTCGCTCCGTCAAGGACATTCTCTTCAAGCTTTTCGAAGAATTTCCTGTTCTCCGATTCGCCGGACTCTATCGCCTTGTCGTAAGCGACCATGGAAAGAGCCTTCTCCTTCTGCGGACAGGTTTCGACGCAAACTCCGCATCCTTGGCAATCTTCTGGAAACACCTGAATCCTGAATTGAAGGTCCCTGTCGTTCTTCGTCTTGCTCTTAAGAACCGCAAAGCCATCGGGCGCACCATCAAGGGCGGCCGGATCTATTTGCTTGGCCCTGATCGCAGCATGAGGACAGCTTTGAACGCACTGACCGCATTGTATGCACTTGCTCGAATCCCAAACCGGAACTTCGGGAGCGACTCCTCTCTTCTCGAGAGCTGCGGTTCCGAGCGGAATAGACCCGTCGAAACTCATCTTCGACACGGGGATGTCATTACCCTTAAGGCTGACGACGGGTTCGAGGATGTCTCCGGCGAACGTGCCCTTCTTGGCCCCTTGTATCATCGCAGGATACTTCGCAGCCTTCTTCTTATCGACCTTTGCGGGAATTTCGACTTTCTCAAGCCCATCCGCAGCGGCGTCGATCGCATCCCAGTTCATCTTGACGACCTTCTCGCCTTTTTTGGCGAAAGTCTTCTCAGCGTAATCCTTTATGAGCTTTATGGCCTCATCTTCGGGAAGTATTCCGGAAATCTTGAAGAATGCCGCCTGCATAACGGTATTGATCTTCGTTCCAAGACCAACGCCCTTGGAAATCTTCAAGGCGTCGATATTGTAGAACTTCACCTTCTTGTCGATGATTTTCTGCTGATCCTCTGCGGAAAGATGATAGAATACCTCGTTCGAAGGAATCGTGCTGTTGAGAAGGAACGTCCCGCCCTTCTTTATGCTCGAAATCATATCGTATTTCGAAAGGTAAGCCGGATTGTGGCAAGCCACGAAGTCGGCATGGTCTATGAGCCATGGCATGTTGATGTCGCTGTTTCCGAACCTCAAATGGCTTATGGTTATGCCGCCGCTCTTCTTGCTGTCGTAAGCGAAATAAGCTTGAACATTCATATCGGTGTAGTTTCCGATAATCTTGATCGAGTTCTTGTTCGCTCCGACCGTACCATCCGAACCCAGCCCCCAGAACGTGCAGGAAATGACATCCTTAGGAGTTATGTCGATGCTCTCGTGGAGCGGAATGGACTTTCCGGTGACATCGTCGTTTATTCCGACGGTGAAATCATGGAACGGCTTTTTCGCAAGGAAATCAAAAACGGAAATGGCGTGAGAAGGCGGAAAATCCTTTGAAGAAAGCCCGTATCTGCCTCCATAGACCTTTATCTCGCTCCTTCCGTCCTGCGCAAGCGCAGAGACCACATCCTCATAAAGAGGCTCGCCGAGACTGCCAGGCTCCTTGCACCTGTCGAGAACGGCGATCTTCTTGACCGATTTGGGAATAGCGGCAACGAAATCCTTGACGCTGAACGGCCTGTAAAGGTGAACGCAAAGGACGCCGACCTTCTTTTTCTTCGATACGAGATAATCGACCGCCTTCTTGAAAGTATCAACCGCGGAGCCCATCAGAATGACTATGCTCTCCGCTTCCTTGTCGCCATAGTAATCAAAGAGATGATACTGCCTGCCGGTAAGCTTGGCGACCTTGTCCATATATTCCTGAACGATGGCGGGAGTGGCCTCATAATACTTGTTTACGGTTTCCCTGCCCTGGAAATAAACGTCTTCGTTCTGACATGCGACATGGGATTTCGGCTTCTCAGGCCTCTGCGCCCTATCCCTGAATTGACGAATGTATTTCTCGTCAACGAGCGAATACATATCCTCATACGAGATTTCGCTGACTTTCTGAATCTCGTGCGAAGTCCTGAATCCATCGAAGAAAGCAAGAAAAGGAACCTGAGCCTTGAGCGTGGACAAATGCGCCACCAGCGCCATATCCATGGTTTCCTGAACATTGTTCGCGCAAGTCATCGCGAATCCAGTTCCCCTGCAGCTCATCACATCGCCATGATCCCCGAATATGGAAAGCGCCTGAGCAGCCAAAGATCTCGCAGACACATGGAACACCGAAGGAAGCATCTCGCCGGCGATCTTGTACATGTTCGGAATCATCAGCAAAAGCCCCTGCGATGCAGTGAACGTAGTCGTCAGCGCACCGGCGATAAGGCTTCCATGAACCGCTCCTGCAGCCCCCGCCTCGCTCTGCATTTCCATTATGTCGAGCTTTTTTCCCCACATGTTCTTTCTCTTTCCAGCCGCCCAAGTCTCAGCATTCTCGCCCATAGGCGACGACGGAGTGATCGGATAAATGGCAGCAACCTCGCTGAAAGCATAAGCCACATGCGCCGCCGCGGCATTACCGTCTATGGTAACCATTTTCTTGTCTTTCATTCTACCTCTCCAAAGATTTTCAATAAGAATCAATGTTTTACAAGCGAGTCGTTCGGCTCGCAGAACAAACTGAAAGCATTATAGAACTTATTCGTTTTTTTTACAAAGGAGGTTTTGAAACCGCCGTTTATTTGACATATCCATTTGTTGAAACTAAAATCAATTTGAAATTGAGAATAGTCGCGCATTAAGCATAATCAGCGAGGACAATGGATGAGATGCATAGGAAGAGCATGCGAAGAAGTGCTGAAAAACAAATTCAAAACATCTAAAGCCGTTGCGATTACAGGAGCGCGTCAAGTTGGGAAAATCACACTGACAAAGCATATCTCGGCAATGATCTCGTTGCGTTGCCGGTCGAATATTTATAACAATGGTTTTTAAAAGCGCTCTTTAGCTGCCGAAAATCGGCAAGGCGCGTATGCGATCGATTTCATCGCGCAAGGCGATGGCTTTCTCGAATTCGAGATTCTTGCTGGCGATTCTCATCTCCTTTTCTAAAGCCTTTACGCATCTTTCCCGCTCCTTGGCTGATGAGAAATCGTATGTCTTTTGAATTTCGGCCTTCTTGGAATGTTTGCCTTTGGTGTCTTCCTTTTCGAGGATGTCGGTGATTTCCTTTTTGATTGTGTGGGGAACGATTCCATGCTCCTTGTTGTAATCGGCCTGTATCTGCCTGCGTCGAGCGGTTTCATCGATGGCTTCCTTCATCGATCTGGAAATTGCATCCGCATACATTATTATGCGGCCTTCCTCATTTCTCGCTGCCCTGCCTATGATCTGGATGAGCGATGTCGTGGAACGGAGAAAACCCATCTTGTCCGCATCGAGAATTGCTATGAGAGCCACTTCGGGCAGGTCGAGACCTTCGCGAAGCAAGTTTATGCCGATAAGCACATCGCTTTTGCCAAGCCGAAGATCTTTCAGAATTTCCACTCTCTCGATGGTTTCGATTTCGCTATGGAGATATGCGACTTTCAAGCCCTTGCTCCTGTAGAACTCGCACAAATCCTCCGCCATTTTCTTGGTCAGAGTGGTGATGAGAACCCGCTCGTCTCTGGCTATGACCTTCTTTATCTCATCGTATAGGTCATCCACCTGCCCTTCCTCTCCCCTGACTTCGACTATCGGGTCGAGAAGACCGGTAGGTCGCAAAACTTGCTCGACTGTCAGCTGGCTTTCCGCGAGTTCGCGATCGCCCGGAGTCGCGCTCACATACAAACGCGTCTTGACCATGCGGTCGAACTCATCGTATTTAAGCGGGCGGTTGTCTAGAGCGGAAGGAAGGCGGAAACCGTAATCGACCAAAGTCTGCTTTCTGGACCTATCGCCTTCATACATCGCTCCGACCTGAGAGACAGTCACATGGCTCTCATCTATGAAGGCTACGAAGTTATCAGGGAAATAGTCCAGAAGAGCGCTTGGTCTGGAACCTGCAGGTCTGCCCTGCAAAGGCCTTGAATAGTTTTCTATTCCGCTGCAATAACCGACCTCCTCAAGCATGTCCAGATCATATTCGACACGCGAACGGATGCGCTCCGCTTCCAAAGGCTTTCCCCTATCCAAAAAAAACTCGACTCGCTCCTCCATCTCCTTTTTTATCTTTTCGATGCC
>CAMOXM010000022.1:0-17302 GCA_946629155.1 uncultured Spirochaetaceae bacterium
CCCAATCTGATTCCTGCAAAAATCCTTTACAATTTGCTCCGAATTTGCATTTTCACAAAGCGAAGCATGGACTTTTCAAATAACGATTCACGAACAGGACATTGCCTCCGCTATTCCCATGCCCGACAAGGCTCTCCGTCAGATGCGACAGCCCCTCGTCAAGAAAGGTCTCCATCTGCTTCGCCGTTTTATCGCCTTGAACGTATCTTCGATATGCTCCGTTCGAAAAAGGATTGTATCCGTCGCTTGAAGCAGCCGCATCGTTTGCAAAGATATCGGCAGGATTGAAAAACCCCAATGCCTTCCCTTCTTCCACCCAAACGCTTGTGCTATGTCCTTATATACCAAATGCGCATCTATGCAAGCATTCCTATTCGGTTCGCTGGTCGTGCTCAAAACATAGAACTTCCTACGACCGAATTGCTGTAGTCAACCGTCTCAATTTCACTCATGACCTCGGATGCAGAATCGAGTCTCGCTTTGGTGCTGAGCCTCTTCGAATACTCGTTTTCAGGAAACATCGATGACGGAAGCGATAAAAGGACGGTCTTAGATTTCCCATCTTCCGAAATATCAAGCGACAGCCTGCTCGTCACATCTCGAATCTTTTTCAAATTGATTCTGGAAAGCATCTTATTCCCTATGGTCTTGACCCTCATCCTGTACTTGTTGGACAAACCGAATGACGCATCCCGCCTCGAATCCTCCAACCAAACCTCCACGTCCGCATCGAAGTTCTCCAGCTCATCATTCGAACTTGAAGAGTCTCAATGAACCGCAGGTTTTTAGAAGCGCCCTTGATTATCGTCACTGATTCCAATAGTATAGATTGAAATGTCAAATCATACCATTTACGCCAATCGCGCGAATTGCGATATCCGTCCGTTTCTACAGCGAGAACGTCTATGAAAAATGATAGAGAAAAAAAGATAATCATCGGAATCGACGAAGCAGGCCGAGGCACGCTCGCAGGACCAGTATATGCCGCCTGCTGCCTAATAAGCGATGATTTCGACAAGTCAATCCTCGACGATAGCAAAAAGCTGAACCCGAAACAAAGAGAAGAAGCGCGCTTGAGAATTGTTTCGAACTGCGCCTACGGCATCGGCTTCGCCACGCACAAGGAAATAGACGAAACGAATATCCTGAAAGCCACCTTCCTTGCGATGAAAAGGGCATTCGGACGATTCCTAAAGAACGCCGAAACGAAAAACGTTGATATTGGGCATGCCGAGATCATAGTCGATGGCCCTTTTCTGCCTCCGTTCCTTAATAAGTGGGATGGCGAAAGTCTTCTCAAAGAGTCGGAACCAGATTTTTCCGCTTTCGCAATCGTGAAGGCGGACAGCAAGATTCCTGCCGTAATGGCCGCTTCCATCCTCGCTAAAACCGCTCGTGATGAGATAATGCTGCTTGCAGACAAAAAATGGCCCCAATACGGATACGCCCGTCACAAAGGCTATGGAACGCTCGCCCATCGCCATGCGATCAAGAATCTCGGCCAGTCCCCCATCGGCAGAAAAACATTTTCGGTTTCCTGACAACACGCCTCTGGAGTGCAAGGGGTGCTTCCGAAAACCTGCAGCCTACGAAGCGCGCACTTTGCGAAAATGCCAAAACAATTTCTTGCGAAGCAGGTCAACAGGTATTATCAGCAAAGCCATTGCCATTGCTGCAGACAAGGACTTCAGGGTGAGCGTGGTCGTGGAAAACACTTTTCCGCCGAATTCGATAATCAGCGTCTGCATTACGAATATGAGCCCCATGACCAGAACGAACTTCTTGTTTCCGCTTATGTTCTCAAACAAATTGAAATACTCGCTGCGCGTATTGAAGCTGTTGAATATCACAGAGTATATGAAGAATGCGAACATCAGGGATCTTGCATACAAGTCCTCATCGGCAAAACCTTCCGGCGTAAGAAAACCGACTATGCCGAAAACATTTTCCAGAATCAATATGCAGCCTAAGGTTATGAAGACCGCGCTCGTAGCTATCGCAGATCTTATGTATGGCGTGAGAATGTCGTCCGAGCGTTTGGCGGGCTTCTCCTTCATGTATCTGTCGAGCGCAGGCTCGCCGCCGAACGCCATAGCCGCCAAAGTATCCATTATGAGATTGATCCACAATATCTGAACTATGGAAAAAGGCTCCAGCCAGCCAAGAAGCGGAGCGACTATGTTCATAAGAAGAGTGCATACGTTCACGGTAAGCTGGAAAATCAGGAATTTCCCCACCGACTTCGCCATCGTCCTGCTATTAAGAATGCAATCCTTTATGGATGTCAGACTATTGTTGAGCACCACCACATCGCCAGATTCCTGAGCCACAGCCGTTCCGTCGCCCATTGCAAAGCCTACATCTGCCTGCTTCAATGCCGGAGCGTCATTCACTCCGTCGCCAGTCATGCCGCAAACGCCGTCTTTTTCCTGAACAAGCGCAACCAGCCTCTTCTTGTCCAACGGCTTGGCGCGGCTTACGACGCGAAGGCGAGGAAGCTTACCCTTGAGCTCCTCGTCGGACATGCTTTCAAGACCGTCATGCGTCAGAACCAAATCCCCGTTTTCCTCGGAAAAAATACCCGCTTCCTTGGCGATTGCCGCTGCCGTCCGATCGGCATCGCCCGTCACCATTACCACCTGAATCCCCGAATCCTGAAGCATGCGGACGGTCTGAAAAGCATCTGCCCGAACATCGTCTCTAAGGCATAAAACCGCCATCAGTACGACCTCGACGCCCGATATTCTCGCTACGGAAAGAAGCTTCATCGCCCTTGCCGCCTGCGCCGCCATGGTCTTTTCAAGTGCCGCACGGCAATCCCGGCCGAACTCCCTCTTTTCATTTCCAATCAGATAATGCGTGACTTTATCCAATATGTTCTCGCTCGCGCCTTTCCAATAAATCGTGCCGTCCTTCATTTCGGCTGTCGCGCACTTCTTATCCGAATCATAATTATTAGCCGTCTTCACTCTATCATAATCCGATTGCCTGCCTTCGAAGCCAATCGACATCGCATAGGAAAGAAGCGCCCTATCCATGTTGTTGCTGCCTATAGCCTTTCCATCGGAAATCCTCGCAAGATTGTTCAGCGCTATAGCATCCGAAAATCCATCGCTCTCTATGCGATCGACCACCTCGCCTTGACCGTTTATGAATTCCACGAGGGACAAATTGCCGTAAGTAATCGTTCCCGTCTTATCCGAAAACAGAATGTTCATATATGCAGAATCCGAAAAAGCATCCTTATGGCTGACGAGAATATGCTTTTCGTACATTGATTCCGTATTCATGGACTGTACCAGACTGTTCATCATCGGCAAGCCTTCAGGAACCGCCATGATTATTATGCTCGCCATCAGCATCATCGCTTCGGATACGACAAACAGGACGGAAAGTAAATCCAACGGCATCGAACCTTTTACGAACAGCGTTAGAACGATATGCAAAGCCCCTGCTATTCCAGCCGCTACAATTCCCAATTTGCCGATTCCCACGGCAACCCTCTCCAGCTTCAAGTCCGAAGTTTCCGTTCTCTTGCTTCCGTCATCCTGCGTGATAGACTTGTTTATCTTGCCCAATTCCGAGTCATCCCCGATTACCGTTGCGACCATATAAGCCTGCCCCGCCGTAACCACCGAACCCATGAAAACCTTATGCTGCGAAGCGTAATCGGTCGATTCGGATTCCTCGTCCGTCAATGCAGGAGACTTGTCCTCATCACGCGATTCGCCGTTCAAAGCCGCCTGCGAGACCTTTATGCAGCCATCGAACAGCAACCCGTCCGCAGGAATCTTGTCGCCAGCTTGAATCAGAATGACATCGCCTTTCACTATCTGGGATGTCTGAACCTCGACAATTCCACCGTCACGGACAACTTTGGAAAAGGTTCTGCTGTATTCGTCGTGCAAAGCCTGGCTTCTCGAAGTGTTCCTGTATTCCGAGAGCGTGCTGAATCCCGTGGATAACATTATGGCCGCAAGTATGCTGGCTATCTCTATGAAATCATTGCCGCCGCCGGTATTGGGCACGAAAGCGGATAAGATAGCCAAAGCCACTTTAAGCAGCAACGCTGCGCACAGCACTTTTATCCATATATCGCCGAATGTTTCGAAAAACATCTTCCACAATGTTTTTCTCTTTCTCTCGCAAAGCGCGTTCGTTCCGAACTTGACCCTGCTTTTCTCTACCTGCAATGATGTCAGGCCCTTTTTCAACTCATCTATGTTCAATTCAGACATTTCCATTCCATCGCGCATCCGATTGCCAAGCGAAAACGCATTCGCTTCATTATACCAACACAACCGTTTGCACGCAAAAGCATTTATTTCCGGACGCTCCCGAAAACCTCGCAGCTCGAACCCGCCGAGTGCCTTTCCTGTCACCAAACCAAACCAATATGGCTTTCAATATTCCTGAAAAAACGGAACTTTTCGCTATTAGGAAGGGTATGAGTATGACATTCGAAAGAAAAGCCTACGATAAGATGCTGAAGTGGAAGCGCGAAAGCGACGGTAAATCCGCGCTTCTCATAGAAGGCGCCAGAAGAGTCGGAAAAACAACTCTCGCCACGGAGTTTTCCAAGAACGAATACGAATCATCCATTCTAATCGACTTCTCGAAAGCTTCGGCATCAGTCAAGAGAATCTTTGATGACATCTCCGATTTGGATATGTTCTTCATGCGGCTGAAAGACGCGTTCAAAACCAAACTCATCAAAAGAAAATCCGCCATCGTTTTCGATGAAGTGCAGCTTTTCCCACCGGCCAGACAGTCGATAAAGCATCTTGTCGCGGACGGCAGATACGATTACATCGAAACGGGATCCTTCGTTTCAATCAGGAAAAACGTTAGAAATATCCTCATACCGTCCGAAGAGGACAAATTGAAAATCCGTCAGCTGGATTTCGAAGAGTTTCTGAACGCCACCGCACTTGCCGATTTCGACACCATTGCAGAGCTATACGAAACCGGCAAACCCGTCGGAACCGCAGTGCACAAGCATCTCATGAAATGCCTTAATCTGTATCTAGCCATCGGCGGCATGCCGCAAGCGGTGAACGAATTTATCGAAAATGCGGATTTCGCCCGAATAGACAAGATAAAAAGATCCATCGTCGAACTATATGAGGACGACTTCAGGAAAATCGATCCCAGCGGCCGAATCGGAAAGCTATACTCATCCGTACCTTCCCAGCTCGCCTTGAACAAGAGAAGGTTCATGCTTTCAAACGCCACAAGGAAAAAAATAACCAGAAAGGATACGGAGCTCCTTTACGACCTATTGGATTCCCAAACGGTTCTGATGTGCTGCAGAACGACCAATCCCGACTTCTTTTTAAGACAGACAGCCGATTTCGATTCATACAAGCTCTATATGGCAGATACAGGACTATTCGCATCGATCCTTTTCGGAAGCAAAAGCAAAGCATTCGATGATACCTACACACGTCTTGCAGAAGGCAAATTGCCTGCGAACCTCGGCTTCCTATACGAAAACCTTGCAGCATGCATGATCACAGCGAGCGGGAACGACCTATGCTATTGCTCTTGGCCGAAAGAGAACAGCACCCATTCATACGAAGTGGATTTCCTGATTCCCGATGGAATCAAAACATCGCCCATGGAAATAAAATCAGGCCAAATCAAAAACCACTCGTCCATAGATGCCTGCGCCGCCAAATTCAAAAAGCAATGCGGTCGCAAGTATCTGTTCTCGAAATACGATGTCCGGAAAGACGGCGACCTACAAACGCTGCCCTTCTATTTCCTGCCGCTGGTACTAAGAGAACGGTTGTAGGGCGCTTCTGAAAATCTCCGCTATTCAAATCTTCTCCACCGGCACGGCGAATGTCCGGTCGCCGATTCGCATCGCATCATCGCATTTGCGCGCTTCGTGCCGCCACGGAGGCCAAGAACCTTTTGAATTTCAGCTCATCCTTGACATTCGTCATCTTGCGAACATCCCTTTCGATGTAAGTCCTGATGCAATCCCTGTAAAACCATTCCAAATCACCTGATATTTCCCTAAGCGATAGCCCTGACATCTCGATAATGCTTATTCTTCCCGCTAACGATTGGGGAGTGTTGTTCATGAGCTCGAATGAAGAAGAACCTATCAAGGCCACGAGACCCCCTGCCGTCTTGTTTGCCAAGACAGAACTTCAATGTCCTCTGCAGGACGGTTGTCTTACCGACTTGCCTTGCGCCGGTAACCAGAATCGCTTTGGATTGGGTGGTTCAAACTCTGAAGTTCTTATAAGCACCTTGAGGTTTTTAGAAGCGCCTTATATTTCGATCTCTCCCACGAACACCCTGTCGCGACGGCCTTTAAGCTTCATGACGACTGATTTGCGCTCTTGTTTTGAAGTTCCCCAATTCGTGTAAAAATCCAGATAAACATACGTGCCGTCGGTCAGCTTCTGCTGATAATCGCCGTAAAAATTCACCTCGACCCTGTATTTTCCTTTCTTGGCTATTTTCAAGGAATAGTCCTCGGGACCGAAGCCTGAGGTGTTGTCATCCGAATTGCGTCCGCCTTGGTAGCTTTGCTTGTGTCCGTAATAGGTTTCGTCGCCATTCGGGTCTATCACGTGAAGATCTATATCTGTATTATCCGTGTCCCAACTAAGCGAAATGCGCAAATCGAGAGGCATATCGCGAATGAAATACGGATCGATGAAGCTTGTATCCAAACCGTTTTCACGGAATACGATCGAATCGATTTCCTTCATGGCTATAAGCTTGACGGCAGGGAAGTCGCGCATGCCATCCCTAGTGAATATCTCATATAGCGTCTCAATCGCTTTCTGATATTCTCCGCTCCGCTCGCATGCGATACCCAAATCCAAATACGACTGCGGCTCGTCAGGAGCCATCTCTATGATTGCAGTGAAAATCAAAGACGCCTTGGAGTTATCGCCCAATTGAAGCAGGCGATTCCCAAGAAGCTTCAAAACCGACCTGTTTTCAAAGCTTATTTCCGCAAGATTGGAAAGCACGCGCTTAGATAAGTCTTCCAAACCTTTGTCAAAAAGCATTTCGGCGCATTCGAGATAGAAACCGGGGCTATTCTCGTAATCATCCCTTTCATCCAAATAAATCGCATAGGCATCGCTCGCATGCGACGCCTTGATTCTTCTTGCGAAGTCCGAATCGGGATTCCATTTGGCCAATCGAACGATCGCTTGCTCTTCTGGCTGCGCCGCATCTTCATCATCCGGAGCCGGGCCGGACTCTTCCGACAATTCAAGCTCTCTTTCCGCTTGGGCTTCGGATACGGACAACGCCATGCTGGTTGGAGCGGCCGCCCGCAAAGAAGCAGGCATGGCATCATATACGGCCGCAGCGTCAACGACATATTCGGCACTCGAACGAGCCGCCGGATTGTTCATGCTCATGAAATCGATGCCGGCGCTCTTCGATTTGTAGATCATAGGTTTCTTGTCGTCCTTCGGAAAATCCCTTTCCCACCATTCGACATAATTGTCCCATTCGCGCTTGAAAGCGAAAAGGCTTGAAGATCGGGCGCTTTTGCGACTTGCCAGAATACTGTCGTACTCGTCCCTGAAAGGCTTGGGCGGCTCTATGCCGTATTTCGCATAATCGTCCGCGCTCTCAAGCATTATAAGAGAGGACTCATCCGAAACCACGCCGTACTTCGTCGAGATCCTTCTGATCTCGGCCTTGTGCAAGCGCGCCGTCGCCTGCAAGCTTCCGATTTTGGCATTAGCCCACATTTTCGCAATCTCATCAAAGCGAAACGCATTGGAAGGACTTATCTCCACCTCCTCTCCGCTACTCAGCTTCAAGCGGACTTTTCTGTTCCCTGCCGCCATTTTGCCAACGACGACCGTTTCGCCGCCAATGCTATTCGTGAAAACATCCTCGGTATTCTCAGACCAAACGACATGAACACCATCAACGCGATACATATACGAAACGGCATCGTTCATATCCTCGAACATATCCAAATCCACGACCTTGCCGTTCGTTTGACGCACAAGACCTGACAACCTCGCCATATTGGAACCTGCGCCGCAAGAAATGCAGAACAGATTCTCTGCGAATCCTGAAATATCAGGCTTCTCGCTGTAATAATCCAATCCGTCCGAAAAAAGCATTGCCGTCTTGCAAGGCTTTTCACTTGCGCTGCCAAGAAAATCAAACGATGCGCAGCCGTCGAACGTCATCTGAGATAACTCCCTGCGAAGCTCGTTCCAGTCGCCTCCGCGAATCACGAAGCTCTTCGGCGCTTCCGGCGCATCCCTGAAAACGACGAGAGAAACCAAGCAATTGCGATTGGCTTTGAAGAACGCTTCCAAAAACTCAAGGTTTTTTCCTTTGGCCTTTTTCTGCGAAAGAGAAGCATCCCATATTATGACAAGCCTATCGCGCCCCAGATCAAATGCATCCGTCTGCTCGGAATCTGGCGATGCCGGAATCTGATACAGAAAGAATCTTTCCCCATTGAAATCCCCGACAGACGCGCTGTTTTCAACTTCGGGAATGCGCACTCTGAACACATCGCTTCCGATCTCAACATCTTCTTTCTCGACCTCGGCAATATAGGAATTCTGGTTTCTGACATATTCGAATCCAACACCCGAAAGCAAAAAATCGGCATCAAGCGGACGAACCTCCGCAACGCTCGCTTTGACCGAAATCCTGTCAGCGCGTTTGCCGAACGGAACTCCGCTAAAGGCGTAGGAATGGCCTTCAAGCCCCTTCACCAGATTTTCCGTATATGTTATGCGCGCCTTTCGCGTTTTGCCGGGGTTTATCGGATATATTCTGAGCTTGAAATTGTTTCCTGCCGTTTTCTCAAGAAGCCCAGGGTCCACGCCGCGCCTGACCACATCTTCGAAGACCTGTCTGCCCTTGGTTTTTTCGACTGGAACCGCATCGACCATTTCGCCGTTCACATCCAAAGCGAACCCTGATATGGCTTGCGATTGCGACAAAGGAATATTAAGCTCATATTCCATGACCCTGTCATTAGGGTTGTAGAACTCAAGCAAGACCTCTGTTCTGGCAATCCGACCGGCTATTTCGATATTTGCGGAAATTTCTTTGAGTTCTATCGCACGCTCCGCAGAAAACAAGACCGAGCAAACAGTAAACCCCAGCACCAAAGACAAGAACCACTTCCTCATCGCATGACCTCCAGATAATATTACATTCTACCTTTCCAACGGCTTTTTTTAAAGAGCGCCCGAGGACTTGCCGCACGAGGATTCAAATTCTTCAATATTATATGGTTTTCGGCGGCATTCCTTTTTATCGGAGTTTCTTGAAAAAAGGTTTCAGCATAGCGCAAAACATCGATAACGCTCTGTTCGTCGAGGACGCTCCGTTAAAAAAAGAGTTTGAATGCTTGTATGCTTCGATTTTCAAAAGCCCAGAGGTTTATCTTAGAATCATAAGCACTCTTGAAACCAAGAAAATAGGGATGACACACGATGAAATCATCAAAAGCACGGATATTCCCAACTCAGGGGATCTGACAGCAAAACTCGAAGAACTCGAAAGCTACGGATTCATAAGGAAATATCCGGCGTTCGGACGGAAGCCTATATGTCGGGCGTGGGAAGATGTGCTCGCTTATTTGGTTGTTGAAATAATTACGCTCATTGTCCGCATCTTTCTCGTGAACCCAATCAACTTGTTCATCTTATCTTTCACGCCGATAAAAAAAGATCCGCCCTGCGCATTCGAAAACCCTGCGATCGTTTTAAGCCAGCCTTCAGGGTCTTCTCGGTTTAAGCGAGATTTAAACTTGACATTCATATTTCAAATGCAATGTCTTTTACAATTTCATCGAGCAGCATACACCCACCCACCCCCGCAAGAAACAAGAAGCCATCGGCGATTCCAAACAAGGAGAGATCCCAACTACTTCAAAGCACTTCAATGTCACTTCAAAGTTAACTCGAAATCAAGCGGGATCAGGCAGCAGGTTTTTAGAAGCCCCCATAATCGGTTGCCCGTATCATACGATGATAAACATTTGAATAATTAACTTGGCAAACCTATAATCGATGACATGAACAAAAAACTTACGAGGCCCATGCTCTACAGAATCGGAATCGAGCATGAGATGATAAAGGACGGCGGATTTCCGAACCGCAATGACTTCCAAGACAAATTGGAAGCGAGCCTGCCTACTATCGCCAGAGATCTGGAGATACTCAAATACGACTTGAGAGCACCTTTGAAATACGACAATTCGAAAAGGGGCTATTACTATTCCGAGGAATTCGAACTGCCGTTCAGGTATGTTGACGATAATAGCGCCGACATCCTGATGTGCGCAAAAAGGCTTCTCGAAACCTATAAGGCCACGCCCCTCTACGATGACCTTTCGAATCTGTTGAATACGCTCGTCTCGCCGAATTCGAAAAGCGAAAGCAGCCTCTTCGACCGCATAGGCATAATCCGCCACGAGGAATATCTGGAAGCAAACGGAGAGGTCTGGAAAACGGTCATCGATGCGATTAGAACAAACAGAATGGTTTCCTTCGATTACACAAGATTGTATTACAACGATGCGAGAAAAACAAAAAGCCACACGATAGCGCCATATCAGATACTCTTCGACGGCGGCAAGACCTATTGCTTCGGCGAAGAAAACGGCCTATGCAAGCTATTCGCCATAAACAGAATGAGAAATGCCGCATTGACAGACATCACCTTCTCTCTCCCTCCCAATCACGGTTTCGAATCGACAAGCGGCAACGGAAGATTCGGCGCATTCGTGTCCGAAAAGGGCAAAATGAAATACAAAATACGTTTCAGCTCGACTTGGGCGAGAGAACTCATCAGGCAAAGCAGATACTCAGACGATCAAACCATAACGGATGATGACGAACAGGGCTTCACCGCACTCGAGTTCACTTCCGTCCAATTCGAGCAAATCTTCTATTGGCTCAAAACCTTCGGCGCCGACGCCATTCCGATCGAGCCGCTCGAGCTCGTGGAAGCATGGAAGAAGGATTGGAAGGAAACAATCGGGAAATTGAAGGAATTCCTATAGGGGGGCGCTGGGATTTTATAGGAGCGCTTTTCAGTTCCATCACAAAATTCCAATGGTTTTTCGTAATGAAATCACAAAATTCCAATTTTTTCAAGCAATAAAATCACAAAATTCCAAAATAGCGTCTTTTTGCTATTTCTTGCCAAGAATTTTATCTTTCTTCGTATCATATTCTTCCTGCTTATGGCTTCCGTGTCAAGAAGTTCCTTGTATTTTTTCAGGATTTTCATGTTATTGTTTTCTTTTTTCCTATCCTTCAAATTGAACTCGTGATGACAACTGCAACATCTGAATTTCCAAATGCCAAGTCTATCAAGCACATCGAATGAACCGCATTCCGGACAGTAAATCGGCCTTTTCCATATTGGATGATAATAAAATCCCTCGCAACTGTTGCAACCTAAACGAAATCCGTCTTCGTTACCTCGCCTGGAAATAAGACAGCATTCGCCACCAGCCGTATCTTCCTGATCACACATAATTACATCATGGCAATCATCCGTATCTTCTTGATTGCATTCGCTACAAGTAAATTCCCGGCCATTACAAGTCCTAGATTGAGCTCCGCAAACATATCCACCTCTGCACCTACACCAAATATTCTCACTGCAATGGCATCTGCGATGAAATGTCATACCAGTACTAGGCGAACCGAACCAATCCCCGCAATGAAGGGCATTGAACACTATAAGACATATTGCGAACCTAAAAAGAATTGATTACAGAAACAATCATGGACTCAGCCACTGATTGCTTTGCAGAATCATAACGATTGCTCTTGCCAGATGCCTTAGGATTTCCCGAAAGAATTACAGGTACGAATGCTACGGGACTCAAGTTTTTCCGTGCAGCATGATATGATAGCTATAAAAATTCTGAATATCAAATTATTACACGTGATCTAGTTTACTATCATAAAACATCTGGGTTTAATAGAGGTTTTTTCAAAACTAATTTCAAGACGTTGCGAAGCCTATTCCGGCGCAAGGCGTTCCTCTCCGAAGCGGGCTGATACTTTGTGCATATGCCCGTTTCGGAAGGGAATCCGCATCACAAACCCTTGCCCAGAAGAAAATCAAAAATGTTCATCAGCAGATATCCCTTATCACTATGCCTCGATACGACTGGATTCCTGACAACGACTATCTTCTCAAACGAATCACCGATCCTGTCGAGTGACATGGTCTCCTGACGCCACTTCTCGTCATTCGGGATATCGTATGCGGACTGAATGTAATATCGCTTGCTGCCCTTGTTGGCAACGAAATCAACCTCATAGCCCCCGACGGATGCAGAATCTGATGCCGCCTGCTTCGACTTCACCACTCCCACATCCACGTCGAACCCCCTGAACCTCAGCTCGTTGTAGATGATATTCTCCATCACATGCGTTGGCTCGATTTGCCGGAAACCAAGCTTGGCATTTCTCAATCCGATATCTTCGAAATACAATTTGAATGGCGCCGATATGTATTTTTTCCCTTTTATGTCAAATCTCATGGCTTTTGACACTAAAAAAGAGTCTGCAAAAAAATCAGTATAACGTTCTATGGTGGGCCTTGATATTTGCGATCCTTTCATGCTTTTGAATGCGGATTCAAGCTTTCGAGGGCTGATGATAGACGATATGGCAGACGAAACAACATCGAGCAAATCAGACATATCAGTATCAGACCTTAAGCCGTTATGCCTGATTATATCCCTAACGTAAGTTTTGCCTATCAGGCTTTCAAGGTATTTCGCCTTTTGCTCTTCAGTGCGCATATTGGCAACAAGCGGAAGCCCTCCATATAGCGAATACTCTTCATAAGCCTCTTCCTTAGTTCCATCATATTCCGAGAAAAACTCGCTGAAAGAAAGCGGAAAGACATGAACCTCATCACCCCTGGCTTCGAACTCTGTCAGAATGTCGCTTGATAAGAATTTCGAATTGCTTCCAGTCGCATAAATATCCAAATTATCCTTGCGCAAATAGCTGTTGAGAACGCTTTCAAAAGACTCAAGGTTCTGGACCTCGTCAAGCAAAATGTAGTATTGCCCGTCATCAATAAGCCTATCGCGAACAAACTCCAAGAATTTCCTAGGATCGACCTTGCTGTTTTTTCTCTCCAAATCCAACAAATCCTCGCCGATGATTTCAAGATCCTCAGCAGAGTCAAAAGCGAATTTGATTATATGCCTTTCGTCAACTCCGCTCTCAACAAGACTTCTATGGAAAAGATTATTCAGCAAATAGGATTTGCCGCTCCGCCTCAGCCCTGTTATAACCTTTACAAGCCCGTTTCTTTTTCTAGCATTCAGCCTATCGACATAAATTTCTCTCTTATATTCCATATTTTATTTTCCATTTTATGCGTTATTACATAATTTTGCAAATAAAATTGTCTATTAATTTTCATTTTTATGATTCTTTGTAAGTATTTGAAAATAAAATGTAGTTTTCAGGAGCGCAATTCACATGTTTCCCATATATTCGCGCATGAAATCCGCCCATTTAGTTTCGAGGTAGAAATCCAGAAAATCGCCGGACTCGGCTTTGTATTTGCCGTATTGCCCCGCATTGCAGGGAAAGTTGATGCCAAGTCCCGAAAAGACATTTCCGTCAATGTCTGTGGCTTTCACAGCGGGCACAAGTTCGGAGAACGAAGCGGCAAGCGCAGCTATGTCAATGTCGCCCGACATATTGTTCGCAAAGCACATCAAATCCACCGCTTCCGGAATGGTATCATCCAGCAGCACGATAGAATCTCTGATTCGCTTCAAATGCGTGAAGTCTGTTTTCGCAAAACCGATCAGGCTTTCGCAAAAAGCATCGAATACAGGCGTGAATTCGGAGAACCTCGATGTTTCGACATAGCTATAGACTATATTGATTATGTTGTTTTTCTGACGGTTGTAGAAGCTTTCGACAAGAAATCCCGGAAACTCCTCCTTCGAATACCCGTTTTTCAAATATCCGGCAATCGCCTCGTAGTCGCTTCCGTTCGCCAATATCTCGGTAAGCGGAGCGGCCACATAATCGGCAAGATCGCGAAGCTGAAATGCCACTTCGATCATCTGCATGTCGCAGCAATCGAATTGCATCAGATCTAAATGACAACCTTTCCTGTTCTCGAAATTGCGAATAGCCTTTGCCATGTCGATGATGCGCATAGACGAAGCGCCCGAATTATTAGTGTTGTCGTCGCGAATCACGGATTTGGGAATGAGTCCGTCCGAATGAACGCCAAAACCATGGCTCCAAATATTGAGTATCATGTGTTTGGCAGGATAATGCGCGCAGGCGAATTCCAAAAAGCATTGCAAATTCACCGAGTCGGCCATATTGAGTTCGCCCATCTCCGATATGATATCATCGTTCATCATGCCGGGATTGCAGGTGATGTAGTACAAATCCGCGCCTTTTCTGTCTTCTTCGGCCGCATCGTAGCCGGAATGCCTGTCCAAAAGAACAAGAATGTTCGCATTCGAGCTTGAACCTACCTTCTGAAGCGATTTCAAGTTCTTAATCGCATCGGGTTCGAGATCGTTGTCGGCTGCCATATACACCAGATACGTAACCTCTTTTTCGGGGCAAACATCGAAAGACGAAATATTCTGCCAAACGGCTGGCACGCCACCGTCTTTCCCGTTTGAAGGGTTGCCATCTTGCTTGCCTCCATCGGCATCGGAGCCGGAACCTGTCTGATCTCCCGACTCGGATTGTTCTCCGGATGCGCCATTCGCATTGCACGAAGCAAAGCCGATGGCATGCAGCAATACGAGCGTCAAAAATACGCATTTGAACTTGGCAAACGACATGATAGGATTTTAAAGCTAAAGGTTTCTTTCGTCAAAGACCGAATATCAAGACATCGAATCCTTCCCCAACAATATGTTATCCGTGGTTTTTAAAGCGCTCTATAATACGTGTTTTATCGCCCTTTCGACATCGGGCGACATATTCAAACATTCGATTTTCAATTCCTCGTGCTTTTTGGCGAATACGGAGAACAATTCGTGAGCAAAGCCCTGACCTATCGTTCTAACGCCCTTAAAATCAAGAACCGCCACTTTGAATTTGTCCAAACCGAAGCACAGCCTTCTGGCTTCAGAACGCGATATGGGTTGGCCGCTGGTCGAAACAAACCGAACCGGAACCACCGTCTTGTCGAATGAACATTCTGTGGTATAGGCATCGAAAACATCTTTCAAATCCAAAACCGTCGCATTGAATAGAATTATGGCGACGATAGTTCCGCGAGCTTCGTCAGAAACTTCCATGCATTGGGGATCATCTCCATGTCTTGAAACAAAAAAAGATTTGCCCTGCGACGAAATGCGAAAATAATCCATCGCTTTGGAAACGAAGAAAATGCCCTCTCCGGAATGCCGTTGCGGATCTGTCGTAAGCTTCCCTTTGAAAAGAGCGAACACGGCATCATCTGCGTCTGTCATCCCATAATAATCAGATATTCCTTTGAATATGCCTATGCCGTCATCGCAGACTAACACCTCAGTGAACAAGGCATTCTTCGACACTGTAATCCGCAGATGCTCAGCCTTAGAGTGTTCGATGGCGTTATTGGCAATTTCCGTGAAAGCGTATTTCCATATATCCTGCGCATTCTCCGGCAAATCCGCAACGGCATCGAATAGCACGTCTTTGTAAATCCGCGCCTCGCTTAAGCCTTTATTCTCGTATTCGTATTCTTTGGGCTCCGCATTTCTTATCGAATATTTTCCATCGGAATCAAGGCGGATCAGGCCTTCATTTGCAAGCGAATTCACATACTTGTAAGCAGTTGTTCTGGAAACCCCAAAAGCTTGCACGGTTTTCGATATGAAATCGTCCTTTTGATAGATCTTTTCAAGAATATATCTTTTAATCGCTTCTCGCTTGGTGCAATCAAATGACATGTTTTTATTATAATTTTAAATATGTGATTTGTAAACATAGAAGCAATTCAGTCAAACTTATGGTCTTCTAAATTTCTAATATGGAATGCAAAAAAACTATTAAGATTGCCTTCAAGCAGTGCTCTGAGTTCTCGATTACACGAACATGATCATATAAATCGGCAAGGTTATCAGGTTGCCCTGCCGCAACAATACGTTCTTGTTTCCGAATACATATCCGATAGGCATCCTGTATCGGCTGGCATCATCGACCAGCTTGGGAATCGCTCTGAAATTGTTCTGATCGTTGCCGGATTTCACCTCTATGGGAAGCACGCAAAGACGGTTGTAATCGTTTATGAGGAAATCGACTTCGCCTGTTTTCTTGCTGTCGAAGTAATAGGCATCATGGCCATGCGCTGCCAACTCCGTAGCGACCGCAGTTTCATAGACCGAGCCCAAATTCAGGCCTTTGTCATTGTTCAAAATCGCCCCGATATTGTTCTTGAACAAAAGGTTAGTAAGCAATCCGACATCGTCGTAATAAAGCTTCAACAGGTCCTTGCTCGAAGATTGCGAAAGCGGGAAAACGGGGTTGCTCACAGCGCGAACAGAAATGGAAATGCCCGAAGACACCAGATAGTCGAATTCATCCGCATATCTTTCAACATTCGCATTCGACAGCCCTTCGACCTTCTTGAACTGCACCCTATTCACCTTGTTTTGCATATTGGATATCAGTCCGTCGTATATCCTCGATATCATCAATTTGTACTGCAAATCGTATCGCGAGCAATCATCCTTGTAATATCGGAATATCTGCTCATGAATCGTTCCGTTCACTTCCTTGATGTTTTCAAAACAATCGCGCAGATACGCGACAACATCGTCCCCGACGCCATTGGCCCACAAGAACTCTTCGAAGTCGAGCGGAAACATTTTGACTTCGTCTATCGAGCCCATCGGTATGAAAACATGCTTCAAGGTGATTCCCAATAGCGAGCCGCTCGCTATGCAACGGAATCTGCCGTTCTTCTTCAAATCCTTCAGCAAAGTCAGCAGATGCGGATAGAATTGCACATCATCAAGAAAAACCAACGTGTCTTTCACATTGCCGAGCATATTGCCGTATTTGGAACTAAGCGCCAAATGGAAATCCCTTGCAGATTTCGCCGAAACTGAACCCTTTGCCAATTCTTCCTCATTGAAAATATCGCATACATGCTTACCAATTGCTCTGCTATCATGTTGGAACAGTTCGGCCATCTGATCAAGCGACAGCCAAACCGTATCGTTATCAAATTTAACATCAACTTTGGTTTGGCCGTCTTCTGTCGAGGGCGCTTCTAAAAACCTGCTGTTCGGGGAGCGCCTGTGGATTTCGGAGGCGGA
>CAMOXM010000023.1:0-16775 GCA_946629155.1 uncultured Spirochaetaceae bacterium
GTTGCACATCATGCTTTACAATGCGTTCGGGTGGCAGCCTCCGAAATTCTGCCATTTGCCTATGGTCATGGGCAAGGACGGGCAGAAGCTCTCCAAGCGGCATGGCAGCACGTCTTTGAGGCAATTCGTTTCCGAAGGGTATCTCAAGGAGTCCATAATCAACTATGTCACTTTGGTAGGCTGGGCTTATGATGGGGAGAGGGAGATTTTCAGCAAGCAGGAATTGGAGAAGATCTTCGATATGTCTAAGATTCATCCATCGCCGGCTGTTTTCGACTATAAGAAACTCGATTGGTTCAATGGAATGTACATCAGGGAGAAATCTGATGGAGAGCTTATTGCCCTTCTAGAGCCGTTCTTTTCGCAAGCCGGCATTCGCGCGGACGAAAAGCGCATGAAGGAAGTGCTGCCGCTTATCAAGGAGAGGCTGAAAAAGCTGTCGGATGCTCCGGACATGGTTCGTTTCCTTTTCGGAGACGTGAGCTATTCTTCGAAAGACGATTTCGCGGCCAAAGGAGACGATGCCGCTAAGGCTTTGCATTATCTGAAGGTCGCCCTTTCGCTTTTCGAGAAGGCTAAAACGCTTCAGGAGGCGGAGGCCGTGGAGGCGCGCCTTCAGGAGATTTCCCAGCAGGACGGAGTGAAAGCCAATAGCGTATTCATGCCTTTGAGGGTGGCTATTACATCGAGTCGGGTTTCCCCTCCGCTTTTCGCATCAATAAAGCTTTTGGGCATAGACGAAACGGTTCGAAGAATCAGAAAGTCGGTGTCCTTCCTCGAGTCATGACCAGGCTTGTAGCCCTTTGCTACGATTTCGATAAGACCCTTTCGCCGTTCGATATGCAGACGCAGGGTCTTATACAATCGCTGGGCATGTCCGTCGGGGATTTTTGGAAGGAAACCGATGAAATAGCCGAAAATAGCGAAATGGACGGCAATTTGTCCTACATGCGCCTTATAATCGAAAAAGCGAAGGGTCGCTTTCCGCTCACTCGCGAGAAGATTATGAGCTACGGCGCTTCGATAAGATTTTTTCCAGGCTTGGACGAATGGTTTTCCGAAGTCGATTCCTATGCGGCGTCGCATGGTTTGGAGGTCGAGCATTATATAATATCCTGCGGTATGAAGGAGATAATCGACGGAACGAGAATCGCAGGCAATTTCAGGAAAATCTATGCGAGCAGCTACTATTACGGCAAAGACGGCACGGCTGAGTGGCCCGCCCAAGTCGTGAATTTCACGAACAAGACCCAATTCCTGTATCGGATAAAGAAAGGAACGCTGGACGTCAATGATATGGGCGTGAATGATTACAGGCGCTCGTCGGATATAAGAATACCTTTCGAGCGTTTCATATACATTGGCGATAGCGATACGGACATACCATGCATGGCGATTGTCAACGGGAACGGCGGATTTTCGATTGGCGTGTATAATCCCGAAGTCAGCAGCAAGCAGAAGGTGGCGAAGCTGCTGAAGGAGAACAGGATAAGGTTTTTCGCTCCAGCCGATTATTCCAAGGGTTCGCAGCTTTATCATATAGTCTGCGCGGCTATCGACAAGATCGCCTGCGATGCGGCGGTGAGCGAAATAACGGGAAGCCTGATCGTTTGAATGTCCGATGGAAACGAAGGGATCGTATTTGGCAACGCTTGAAGGCGAGGTCGTCCATGGACGAGGTTTGGGCAGGACCGTAGGGCTGCCGACAGCCAACATCGGTTTTTCCGCCGATAGCCTGGGCATCGAGTTCGGGGTCTATGCTTCGATAATCGAAATCGACGGCATTCGCTACCGCTCGATTACGAACATAGGGAGCAAACCGACTGTCGAGAGCAACGGATCTGCCGGAATAGAAACCAATATCTTTGATTTCGATGCGGATATCTACGGCAAGAAGATCCGTCTTGACGTATGCAAGAGGCTGAGAGGGATACGGAAGTTCTCAAGCCTTGAAGAAGTCAAGGCGCAGACCGACATCGACAAGGAGGAGGCGCTTTCGTACTTTCGCTCCGCAGACGGCGGGGAAATGCAATCATGCTGACTTCTTATGCGGAATGCCGGATGTGTCCTCGCGAATGTTCTGTCGATAGGAGAGTTCGCTCGGACGGGAGCTTCCGGAAAGGATTCTGCAAGGAAAGCGAAAAGGCGTATTTGGCCTGGGCCGGATTGCATAGGGGCGAGGAGTCCATAGTGTCGGGCGAGAAAGGTTCTGGCATGCTTTTCTTCCGGGGATGCCCGCTTGGCTGCCCTACGTGCCAGAACATTCAAATAAGCCTTCCGGATTCGTCAAGATATGGTTCGGACGGCATCAGGTTCCTGCAAGCAGATGCTGCGATGTTGTGCGAGCTGGCATGGAATATGAAGGAGATGGGGGCGCATACCATAAGCTTCGTGACGGCCGAGCATTTCGTTCCGCTAGTCGTGCGAACTTGTGCGGAATTGAAAAAGCGGAATTTCGATTTGCAATTCGTGTTTAACACTTCGGGCTGGATTTGCGAAGACTCCGTCCGCGATCTTTTCCCGTTTATCGATATATGGCTATGGGACACCAAGACGCATGACAGGACGGTGGCGGCCGAGTTTTTCTCCAATGCGGCCTATCCGGAATCCGAAAGACGTTCCTTCGGGGAGCTTATGAGGTTGCTTGATGCCGGTGGCGATCGAAAGCAAGTGATAGTCAGACACCTCATGATTCCGGGTCATATCGAATCCACGATAGGAGTAATCAAGGATTTCGCCGCCTATAAGGACAAATGCCTGTTTTCTCTTATGACGCAATACATGGATGTTGATGGTGCCTCCCCTAAATGTGCGGATGCGCCTTGCCGCAAGGTGTCCGCTGCGGAAATCAAAAGGGCTGGAAGGGCGCTGGAAACGCATGGAATCGAGTGCGGCTGGATTCAGGAAAAAGATGACGGAGCGATTGATTGGAAGCCTGATTTCACGAAGGGAAATCCTTTTCCGGAAGCATTCGCGACACCGAGTACTCTTTTCATGCGCCTTATATCGGAAATTTGATAATTGCGAAAATAAGCATTAAACTTAATTAGCCTTTTACTCGGTTGTGTTTTTTCCGAGTTGCCCTAAAGGAGATATTGGAATGCCTTACGTACCATATAATGTGTTTTTCGGCGATGACGCATATTGCTATTATGCGGTAGTCACTAAGAACTGCGATAAGGATAAGAAGGAGCATATCAACGAAATCGAAATCCAGGCGATTCCGTTTACTACGGATTATACCGAAAAGGGTCCTGGTATCGGTTCGGATGCCGGCAAGATGTGGGTTCCGTGCGTTTCAAGCATCGTAGGGGTGCATAGCTATAAGAAGGATGAAAACAACGAGCTCCCCGGATACGGAGTTCACAGCCTGCCTGAAGTGGGCAGCGTAGTGGTTGTTCTCGCCATGCGCAGCAATCGTTCCAGCAATTACAGCCATGTCGTTTTGGGCAATTTCTGGAATCGCGATGTCATGGTGCCCAAGCTCAGCCCCATTTTCTACAAGCCGGGCGGCGAAGAAGGCAAGGAAGAGTACAACCTGGATGATCTGACGAAGAATGAGAACTTCGCAGACAAGATAGCGAATACCACATACTATAAGACGAAAGCGAACACCAATGTCATCGCAGATGATTTCAAAGGCATATACGGCATATATAGGGCGCCTCAGGAAAAGGATGTAGATAGCGGCAAATTCAACGGCGAGGACAAGCAAGGCAGATATTATATGATGCTTGATCCGAAGAACAGCAACATCGATGTCAGGGTGAACAATTTCACTTTGACAGCCAATCAAGTGACATTGTATGCCAAGAAGAAGTTCTCGATAACGACCGCCGAAGGCAAGACGCTACTTCAAGCGAAGAAAAAAGGCACATTCAATTCGAAAGAGGACGGCATAAGCTTCACAGGCAAAGGCGGTCTTAATTTCAAAGCCGATGCGATAAACATGAACAAGGAAGATCCGGCGAAGCCGCCCGAGATCGACTTGAATTCGCTTAAGCTCAATATGCCGGAGACCAAGATCTTCGACCACGAGATTATCGACAGCCATTCCCATTTGCATTGCTTGGTCACGACTATGGTCGAAATCAACATTTTGAGAAACGATATGGATTATATCAACAAATACGTGAACGGCAATGCGAACAGTCTTATAAGCATAACCAAGGATGTGAAGCTTTATGCGGGCATGAAAGCCGACGGCACCAACCTCATTTCGGATCAGGAGTTCGATCTTTCCCTTACGGACGAAGAGGTGGAGCGCGCATTGTATCCGATCAAGGAGGCAGGCAGCAAGTTCGTTGTTGATACGGCTGAATTGCTGACGGAACCGACTGATGTCGAAATAGATTACAAGACGCGTCCTACGGACGAGCAGCTTAGAGATGTGGGCGATAAGAATGTCAAAGTCAAATTCGATGTGGATCTTTGGAATTACCACGCAAAGCACATCATCATAAAAAGAAAGGTGGTGTTCAAATATGATCCGGACAGGGTCGGACCTAGTATCGATTTGATTATCCATAGCTTCATCATCGGAGGTGCCGCTCCGTTCCTCAGGTACACGGATAAGGCGCAGAAAGATGGCATTGCTGGCATCACCGACGAAGCGGATAAGCGTTTCAAACCGAATTACAACAATAAAAGCGCGTCCATCAAAATACCTGCCGGAACTCGTTGGGATGAGGTTCTCAAGAATAATGAGGATGTTAAAAAATATTTGAACGGCTCCGTATTGAACGCAAGCGCTCCGTATCCGCCGTATTATGTCGATATGGACGCTACGTTGGCGAGTGATAAAGAATCCGTAAAGATTACGGGGGCCGGCGATTTTCATAAGGGAGAGGCCGGGATAATCAAATTCGAGGTCTTCCCTTATTCGACCAGCAACCAGGAAGTGCCGGCACGCGGACCCGAAGATATGTCATTCACCCGAAACAATCCGAATGAAGCCGGTCATGACAATATGTACGGGGCGTGTTTTGCCAATTTCAATTTTGCTGTGAACAATCATGCCGATGATGCTCCGGCAAACGAGAAGGACAAGAACCGGTTGAAGGATGATGGCATTGTCAAGATGAAGGGCTCCGATCTCATCGGGGATGCTTCGGCCGCTGATAAGCAGGACGAGGTGCATGTGTATGTGAGATATAGCGTGGTCAGATATCTGCCCTTGATCATGATGTGCAGGGGGCTTACGGATATCGATGCGGATAATGGCCATGACAAGGCTTATTTGAAGAGGGAGACGAGAGAGTACATCATAGACAAGAAGTTCCCGATTCTCACTCATGACATATACGACAAGCAGTCGCGATTCGCCGTCAATGCGGGCGCAGGCAATGCGAATAGTCCATATTTCAACAAAGTGTGGAAGATGATGCCATGCACTAGCGATGCCGGACGATACAAAAAAATGCTCATAAAAGAGCAGTCGAATGAAAAAGAGGCTTTCCTTTACTTGAAGGATACGGATGAGAATTTCAAGAACAGGACGAACTTCGTGACGTGGGTGCCGAGCGTGTATCGTGAGAATGCCGAATCTGATATGATTAAGGAATGGAATGGGAACGTTAATAATTTCAACTTCAAAATCGGCGAGGAGTTCAGTAGAGACGAGATGGTGGTCAAGCAGCCGAATGGCAGTGGCAAGGAAGGCAAGAAAGAGAGGAAGGACAATAAAGGAACCATTCCGCCGCCTCCTCCTCCTGTGCCGCGTATTGTCGATTGGCAGAAAGATGACGATGTATTCGAGAATATCTGTTTTCCTGGTGGCGATGATGTTGGGGAGTATAACCGTGACAATGCATAGGTTGCCTTGCGTCATGCGAAGATTTTAAGGAGGTAATATGGCAGGAATAGGAGGAGGAGGAGCGATTCCGCCTGGAGCAGCAGTAGCTCCGCTGAATCAGGATGCGGGCAATGCCCCGGGGCATTCCCTATATCGCACGTCCGATACGCGCCCGGCATTCAAGAATTGGGAGAGCATTCCCGATAACTTCGGATCCACGGCTGCGAACTCGGGAGGAACCGGAACGACAGCAGCGAAGAAGATACATGAATTTGCATTTTCGGTTGTTGCCACATACAATGGCGGCGGCGGTTCGACTATCTTTCTGGCTAAGAGCTGCAGAAGAAGGGCTGCAGCTATCAGGAGCGAGGCAGGCAGTTATAAGCGTTACATAATCGATCCGACGCTCAACAAAGCCGTAGATTATTTCGGTACGTCCCCGGAAGAAGACAAGCAGGCCGAAAAGGGTCCTATGCTGATAAAGGGTCGCTTGAAGTATACCGATTACTTCATCGATCATAAAGTGAAAGTGCGCGATCCGAATAATGAGAGCAGTGATTTGAAAACTGTGCTTGTCAGACGTTTCTATGAATACGAGACCTACGCCATCAGGCCTGCGAACATAACCCCCGATGTGTGGCGCAGAGGCTGGAATAAGGATTTCAAACCCGTTATAGAAGATCAATACATACAAAAGGAATGGGATGAGCGTTACACGCCGACAGTAGGCCGTGTGGAATGGGAAAACGATTTCAAGAAATCCAGAACCGTAGGTAAGGGAGCCGACAGAACGGAGGTAATGACGGACGAGAATAAGAAGGCCAAGAAAGAGCAGAAGATAATGAATGCCGCGGCCGAGAAGGTCAAACACAAATACGGCGCGTTCTCAAAGGCGATTAACACCACATGGTTCGACGATGGGGAAATAGCCGATTGGGGTCAGGAGAAGATGCATACGACATTTTCGGGCAATGCGATCAATCCTGACAAGTTTATAGGAAAAGGATACGTGCAGGATATAGATGACAGATATGTTCTGTTTCGCAGACGGTATGTGACTGGAGAACGCATCTATGATGCGGGCTTCGGCATGCCGTTTGATTCGGGAGAAAAATTTACGGGAGAGTTCCAAGAAGATGAGCAGAACATATTCGGAACCGGAATGTACGACGATTATCCGCCAGACAAGTTTCTCCGCGTGCGAGTCAGAGCCGCAATGAATGGAGATCCTATGGTTGAAGGCGATGATATCGGAGCGTCGAAGGATAAGGATATAACCAAATTGCAATTCCGGAGGTGGATATTGACGCATCGTATCAATATCGAGTTTTTGACGGATAAGATGGATGAGCAGAATTGGTTTCAGAGTCTCTTCAATTTGAAGAACAGGGCGGTGAAAAAGACAGGGGCCGACCCAGGGAGACTTGGCGAGTATCTTGGCAAGCCCGTTAATCGCGACGATAAAGGGCGCGATAAAGCGTATGGAGCGGAAAATGCGTTGAACGGACCTTTGGCCAAAACGATCGGCGTGTTCGAATCCTCTTGCAATGATGGAGGCGACGTGGACTATAGGAAATTTCCGAGAAAAGACGTAATGATGTCCGATATTTACGATGCGGCTTATGATATAGGCGGCGGCATGTTCGGTTCCTATTTCATTTTCAAGCCGGTATTGAAATACGGCAAATCAGCTTTATTCAATCCGACTGCGAAGAGTGACGGACGCATTGATCGTGCGTTTTGCTCCTACCCGTGCCGCATCTTCTTCGGCGTCACCGGCGATTCCAATGTTCAGGAGGTGCGCTATTGGATGAAAGCGCACGCTACTGATGCTGACAAATATCCTACCACGCGTCGGGCTGCCAAAGCGGATGGTTATACCGGCATTGAAGTGCTCGACTACATACATTCGTGCTTGGGTCACCTGGATGAGCATACCGAAAAGACGATAGCCAAATCGGATTGGCGGTTCGACTGCTATCCCGATTGGGCGTATGATGTTCCTTGTTACGACTCGACCGTATATTATTTCGATCGTTACAGGCGGATGTACGACGGCGAGTGCCCATGGATCTTCGATTTGAACGCCCTGCCGATTGTTCTGGATTGGAGAACTACGGTAAGGAAATGGTTTGCTAAGCATCGTGTGTATGCCCAAAACGAGAAGAGACAGGACTATGCTGATATGTTTGCGAAGAAGGAAAAAGGCAAGATCGGAAGTTTTTCGCTTATCACATGGGGCGATGATCTCGATGTGAATAATCATAATAAGGCGCGTGATAATGCCGTGAAAGATGCACAGGATCGCAAGAAAAAAGCTAAGGAGAGATTGAAGGAAGCGAAGGATCCTGTGTTTGATCGTAAGCCGAAAGCTCATTTGTACAAGTGTTATAGCGACTATTTGGATCCCGCATCTCTTCTTGATGAGGATCTGATTTCGGAAGATTCTTATATGGGAGAGAGTTCTATTGGTCTTAGCGATGGTGATGAGGATTTGAAGCCCGATTCTATCAGCAAATCCGCGGAAGAGCTTTACGATGAAATAATTTGATAGGTGCTGTGGTTGTCTTGGACAATGAGTTCGCCAAGGCGTACCGATTGGGCTGCTTGCTTTCGGCGAGCAGCCTTTTTTTATTGCAGTGCGCTTCTGAAAACCTCAGAATCCGAATATGCCGGTCGCCTTTCCGGCCGCAAAGCCGACCGCAAAGCCTCGGAAAACGTCCTACGCCGGAATAGACTTCGCATCGTTTTGAAACCAATTTTGAAAAAACCTCCGAAAAAAACTTTAATTTATGGCGAAAAGAAAATGGGAGTGATATATGGAAGAGCTTAAAGTTTCGAACAAGATAAGAAGGCCGGGCCCGGTGGTGTTCTGCATCATGGATGGGGTTGGCATCGGAAAATATGCGGATGGCGATGCGGTGGCCGCCGCGGACATGAAATGCCTGAAGTCGCTGATGAAGACATGCCCGACGACTATGCTCAAGGCGCATGGAACGGCTGTGGGGCTTCCTTCGGATGCCGATATGGGCAATAGCGAAGTCGGCCATAATGCCTTCGGCGCGGGCCGCGTGTTCGCGCAGGGCGCAAAGCTGGTCGATCAGGCGATCGAGGGAGGTGGCATGTTCAATGGCAAGACATGGGATCTCCTTTGCAGCAACGTGAGGAAAAACAACTCCACATTGCATTTTATCGGACTCATAAGCGATGGCAACGTTCATTCGAACATAGCGCATTTGTATAGGATGCTGGACAAGGCGGCTGAAATCGGAATCAAAAGGGTTCGGATTCATGCGCTTTTGGACGGCAGGGACGTGGGCGAAAGAAGCGCTCTTGATTACATTCTGCCGCTTGAGAGATACATCAAGGAGAAGTCGTGCAAGGACTTCGACATAGCCATAGCCTCCGGCGGCGGCAGGATGAAGATAACGATGGACAGGTATAATGCGGATTGGAACATGGTCAGCCTGGGTTGGAAAACCCATGTTCTTGGCGAGGCGCGCGGCTTCAAAAGCGCTAGCGAGGCCATCGAGACGTATCGCAAGGAGACCAATCCCATAGACCAATATCTCGATCCCTTCGTCGTTCTCGCAAGCGACGGCAAGCCGTGCGGAACCATAAACGACGGCGACAGCGTCATCCTGTTCAACTTCAGAGGCGATAGGGCGATAGAGATTTCCCGCGCTTTCGAGGAAGAGGATTTCAAGGAATTCGACAGAGTGCGTTTTCCCAAGGTCATGTTCGCAGGAATGATGGAAGCCGACGGCGATTTGCATATACCGCATCGCTTCCTGGTCAATCCGCCGCTTATCACCCGGACGTTTCCGGAAGCTCTTTGCAAGGCCGGAGTGCGTCAGCTTTCGATTTCCGAAACGCAGAAATACGGGCATGTGACCTATTTCTTCAATGGAAACAGATCCGGCAAGTTCTCCGCGCAGCTGGAGGATTATGTCGAGATCAAATCCGATAACGTTCCGTTTCAGGAAAGGCCATGGATGAAATGCGCCGAAATAGCGGACTATGTGATCGACAAGCTTCATAACGGCGACTACAAGTTCGTGAAGCTGAATTTTCCGAATGGGGACATGGTCGGACACACCGGAAACTTCCAGGCGGTGGAATGCTCTCTCGAAGCGATGGATTTGCAATTGGAGAGGATAAGAAAGGCGGTCGATGAGGTCGGCGGAGTCCTGATAGTCACGGCGGACCATGGCAATAGCGACGATATGATAGAGCACGATAAAAGCGGAAAGGCGAAAACCGATGCGAACGGCGCGGCGATTCCTAAGACAAGCCACTCGCTCAATCCCGTGCCTTTCGTGATATTCGATCCGTTATATGCGGGCGAATACGACAGGAAGCTGAACGAGGGGTTGGGCATATCATCGTGCGCCGCCACGATTCTTCAATTCCTGGGATTCGAGCCCTTGGCGATTTACGACAAATCGATAATAAATCTGAAACCTTGACGAATTTCGCTTGGAATCGGCTTCTGCGGTTTGCTTTTCGGGATTATATTTATTAACTTATTGAAGGGCGATGATGGGGATTGCCTTCCCTGTCGTTCGTTTTCATTCGAAAGGAGAGTGCATTATGGGTAGGTTCGGCGATGCGACTGACAGGTATGTAGCAAGATCAACCCGCAAGGAGATAGAGAAATACGGCTATGACGCGCATGTGAAGGCCGAGCAATACGAAGCGACGTATGGCGGAGGGAGATATGATTACGAAAACAACGCCAAATTGCATGTGACCGCTCTTTTTGCCGAAAGGGATATGAATAAAAGGCAGCAGCAGGCGTATTCCGGCGAATTGACTTATGAGAAAAGGGTGCAGGACGATTTGCACGACAGGGAGCACGAGACGGGGATATACAAGCCGGAGGCGAGAGAGTATTACGCAAGGATGTACGGATTCGATCCGATGACGCAGCCTGTGGACGACGCAGCCGCCGAGGGGATGTCCAGAATGATGGACAAAATGAACGACGCCGCGCTTTCGGACCCCGACAAGAGCGATAACGATTACAGAGCCGGCGGCAGCGAGAAAACGCAGACATTCGTTTTCACATTCGAAATAGACGGCATCAAATGCGCTTCCTTCAACGATTGCAAAGGCTTGGATGTCACTTCGGAGATTCTCGAACGCAACGAAGGCGGCGAGAACACGAGGACGCTGCAATTCCATGGCAATGTCAGGTATGGCAACATAATCCTGTCGAAATGCGTGGAGCCTGCGAACGATGTCCTCTTGGCATGGCTTCAGACCACTGCCGCTTCGGCGCACGCCCGTCCGTCATGGAAGACGTGCTCGCTCGTGATGAGGAACATGTCGAATATGGCTCCTTTGGCCAGATGGGATATTTACGGGGCTGTCCCTGTCAGGTGGAATCTGCCGGTCGGCGGCAATGGGGCCAATCGGTCGTTCTCGACTGATTCGCACGAAATTCTGGAATTGGCGATTACCAGGTTCGAATCGGTGCGAATTTGATTATTGGGTTGTTTTTGGTTAACTTATTGTGTGAATGAAAGCAAATAGAATCGTTTGGAATTGCAGGCGAATGCGAAAAGGGGGATGAAATGGGATTGTTTTCTAATTTAGCGGCGGGTGCGGCTTCTGCGGTGAAAAACAAGGCTAGCAGTACTCTTGCGAGCGCGAAGAACTCGGCGACGAGCAAGATCAGCGGCATGAAGTCAGGGGTTCTTGGAGGTCTGAATAGCGTAACCTCTTCTCTCAAAACAGGCTCTCTCGGAGGCTTGATGAACACGGTAAGCGGCGTTGCGGGCAGCATCACCGCCATGGCTGGCGCTGCGTCTTCTCTCCTCTCTGTCGGAAAGAGCATAGTCGGAATAGCGTCTGGATTGAAGTCGCTCATGGGCACTACCGTTCTTCCCGGCTCAGTCATGGGGGCTGGCGGTCTTGCAGGAAAAAGCGGATTCGGCGTCGGATACAGTCAGGAAACTGAGACTTATGTTTTCGGAATGGAGATCAAGGGCATTTTATGCGCTGAATTCGAAGAGTGCAGCGGATTGTCGGTCCATACGGATATTCTCGAATATTCGGAGGGCGGCGAAAACACCACGACTCAGAAGTTCTATGGAGATACTCATTACGACAACATAATTCTTTCGAAAGGCGTGCTGGTCAACGACAACGATTTGCTTGATTGGCTTCAGAGCACGGTGATGAGCTCCAAGCAGGAGAAGAGGCATGCGTCATTGACGATGAGGCGTCTCGGAAGTCAGGAAACGTTGAAGCAATGGGATATATACGACATCATGCCGGTGAAGTGGTCTCTTCCCACAAATAGCAGGAAGAAGTCCAAGAATTCCGCCGCTGTGGCGGTTGAAAGCATAGAATTTGCCGTTGGAAGCTTCCAGGTCGTGTATTGATTTGGCTTTTACGGAATGAGGAGCAGGTAAGATGGGCTTCGGTTTGAGTAGTTTGGCATCGTCGGGTGCCAGTTTGAAAAGCGTCGCTTCCAGTACGGTTGCATCCGTTACGCCTGGTGCGAGCGATTTTCTCGGCGCAGGAAAAGCCAGGATAGTGAAATTGGAGAAGGCGGTGCTTACATGCCTTCCTACGGGAAAGTCCCTTACGGTGGCGTTCAACCCTAGCGAATACGTCATCAACAGAGAAGCGTATTATGCGGAGCATAAGTCCTATTTCGGCAATACGACCCATCTCGAGTTCAAATCCGTTCGAAGAAGGCAGATGGAAGTCACTTTGTTTTTCGACACCACCGATACCGGAGAAGATGTGTCGGAGCAGACGAAGGTGCTTGAGAAGTTCATGGACATGATCCCCCAGCCCGGTTCCAATCCTGCGGAGCCGGTATTGTCATTTGAATGGGGCACATTCAAATTCGTTTGCGTTCTTGAGGATCTCACGATGCGTTTCACCAAATTCACTAGCGAGGGAAATCCTCTCAGGGTGGCGGCAAAGTGCGTTTTCACCGAGTTCTCCGGAGCTTATAAGGAAGCGGAAAATGATGTATCGCTCGGAGACTCTCTTCTGGGCGATCTGCCTCTCGAAGACGATCTGCCTCTCGAAGAAGATCTGCTGAACGATTCCACTTTGGATATGTCCTTCGATGCCGTTCCCGCAGGCTCGATGATTGACGATTCGTCGTTTATGGATATTTCCTTCGATAATATTCCTGGCGCAGGGAGCATCGGCGCTTCGGCCACAGGCGCCCTCGGTGGCGTGACCGGAGCGGCCACAGGAGCATTAGGCGGAGCGACCGCTGCTGCGACCGGCGCCCTCGGTGGCGTGACCGGAGCGGCCACAGGCGCCCTCAACGGCGTAACAGGCGACCTTTCGGCTAAAGCCAGCGGTTTGGCAGGCGGCGCCATGAATTCGGCAACGTCGAAAGCCAATGAGGTGGCAGGCGGCGCCATGAATTCGGCAACGTCGAAAGCCGGCAATGCGGCCGGTGAGGCTTTAGGCGGGATTGGCGATAAAGTGAAAAGCGCGGGAAACATAGATAGTTTCTTTGATGATATATTTTAACAAGTGATTTTGCTTCGGAGTGCTATTTCCGAGCGTATGTTTATCGAGGTGAATTATGAGCAGTATAGAAGTCAAATTGGTTAAGGCGCTTATTACTAATACCAAAACCGGAGAAGTTCTTGAGGTTATGTTCAACCCAAGCGAGTATGTGCTGACAAAGCAAGCGATTTATTCGGAGGATGCTCCTGCGGGTAAAAACACCAGCTACATACATTTCAATTCAGGCAGGCGCAGGCAGCTTAGGGTGGAGTTGTTTTTCGACACCACCGATACCGGAGAGGACGTGTCCGAGAAGACAAGAATGCTTGAGAAGTTCATGGAAGTGTCTTATGATGACGGAGGCAATCCGGACAACCCTGTTCTGACTTTCAAGTGGGGTTCGCTGAATTTCGAGTGCGTTCTTGAGGATCTCAGGATGCAATTCACCAAATTCAGCAATGACGGAACGCCTTTGAGGGTCATTGTGAGGGCTCTGTTCTCCGAATACGTCGCTATGGGCGACGATCTCGATCTTCCGTCCGAAAGCGCCATTAAAGCCGCTTACGGCGACTTCTGATACATCTGAGCTTTACGTTTCGGGCTGATTCGAGGAGGATGAGGGAGGTATCGGGGACATGGCGATTGTGTATAGAGGCCGGCTGTGGGCTAAAAGCGGAAATGATATCGTGAACCTGATGAAAGTGTTCAGGGATAAGGCGAATATCAAAGTGTTCAGGGATAAGGCGAATATCGATGGCGGGCTCGACTATGATGAGAATAGCTTCACCTTTTTCGAGCTGGAGATAGAGCATTCGGTGAACGCTCCTTCGAAATGCAGGGGCTTGATCGTGAATCAGATAGGCACGGACGATAGAGGCTCATTGATGTCCTACAGCTTCGCCAAGGTTGTTTTCGAGGCTATGAATTCGAACTTCCAAAGGCATGTATATCTTACCGTCAGCGCTGTGGATCTCGTGAATGAGGAGGAGATTGTCGTATTCGATGGCTTTTTGCAAGACATGAATGCCAGCGGTGCGGAAGAGAGTTACTTGTTTGATTTGGGTGATGATATGTATTTGCCGTTCACGGCATACGGATCGTCTTTTTTGGAGGTCAGAGCTGGTAAAGTGTTCGTTCCGAGCAAAGAGACCTTGGATCAGATTATCGGCAGAAGCTATCCGACAAGCAACGGACCGGCGGTTTACAACTTCCGCGAAGATGGCATGTGGAAGTTTACATTCGATTTGAAAAGCGAGGACAGCAAAGCGGCTAAAATCGCATATAGGCCGAACATGGTGGTTAAGAGTTCCTTTTTCGATTACTTCATGCATCTGGCGCGCCTTAACGGCGGCTATTTCTATGTCGATGATGTGAATCGGACATTCAGTTTCATCTATGGCACGGATTCGTATGAATCAAAGTTCGAGTATCCGGATGATTTTATCGGAGAAGGTCGCGTCCATGTCGCTTCGTATCGCATAGATGAGAGCAGGGTCTATGGCGAATGCACCGTTTGCGGCGACGATTATTGCAAGGAATCGAAAGCGTTCATGCCGAGCGACGGTAAAAACGACGAGGGCGGAGATGACAAGCCTGAGATTGTGGATGGCTCCTTGGCCATGGCAAGCAAGAAATTCGAGGGTTCATCCGATTTGAAGAGTGATTTGATCAAGAAATCGCGGCTCGAAATCTATGTCCCATGCTATGATTTCAAGGAATCGAACGAAGATGAGAGGCTGTATCCGGGGGCTCTGGATGGCGCCGAAGAAATAGCGAATAGGATGCTTCGGACGGCCGCTCTGTCAAGAACGACTCTCGTTCTCAAGGTGGATCCTGTTGCTATCCGCCACGATGCCAGCAAGGTTACCGATGTCGAGCACTTTATCGTTGCCCCGACACCCGGCGATGTTTTCGAATACAAGATCAACGGCAGCAAGCAGACATTCGTGGTCGTCGCTGTGAGGCACGAAGGGTTGCTTTCGGGGGAAGCAGGGGAGCTTGTTTCTTCCGTTACCGTTGTCGCTCAAAGGCTTGACAACTCAACGAAGACCACTGATAACATGACCCCCGTTGCGGATGCGCAATATGCGGCCGGGCAAGGATATGATGATTTCGAGAAAGGTGATTTGGAAGAATCTCCCAATGGGGAGATTTCCGGCAAAGGCGAGCTCGGCAAAGGCGAGCTCGGGGAAAGCGGGCTCGGGGAAAGCGGGCTCGGGGAAAGCGGGCAGGCTGGAGGTGTCTTTGGCGGAAACGGAGCAGAAGCCCAAGGCAAGGATATTCTTGGCGAACAGCAGACGGCATTCAAGAAGCCCTCGGACGGCAATTATCATCGGACAGGTATGTTGGAGCAAATCAAAGAGGTTGAAAATGACTCTGACAGCAAGCAGCATAACTACGAAAATCTGGAAGATTTCATGTGGAAAGAATACGAAGAGAAACATCGTGAAGCGATAAAAAAAGGCAACTTTAAGGAGGCCGTTAAAATAAATGATGAGATGGAGCGGGTGTTCGGTGAAGGGATGATAAGTACGAATGTCGGATATCGCAAAGCTGATGCTGATAAAGAACGCCGTAAAAGGAAGTTGTTCGAAGAGGAAGAAGAATGATTATGGACATAAGGCGGTGTGACGATGGCAATTGAAGACGAAAGAATGTATGTCGGCCACAGGGCTAGATTCAATGGAATGTTCGGATATTACGACCATTGGCGTCCGATGCCCATATCGAGATTCGCAATAGGCGTGGTTTCCGACATTTCTCCTCAGATGTCCAAAGGCGATGACGCCAAGAACGACATGGTGGAATTGTCCGCAAACACTCTTGGCAAGGTCAGGGTCGATTTTCTTTTCGGATTCGGCAGGAGAATCAGGTCGGGCTGGCTGCCCTACATAAAGAGATGGTCTCATTTCAGATCGGCGATCGCGGATTTGGGCGAGAAGCCTGACAATGAGGATGGAGAGAAATACGTTGGAAGCGGGCTGGCCGATGTTCCGAAAGTCGGAACCAGGGTGCTGGTCGCTTTCATAGCCAATGCTTACGATGACGGCGTGGTCCTCGGATGCTTTCCGAACAAATACACGAATCTTCCAATTCAATACCGCTATAAGGAGTTCAAGACTTTCGATCTCGCCCATATCGGCAAGAATATAGGCGTTGGGCTGATTCAGCAAGGTAAGGACGATTGGGACAAAGACGGCCAGCCGGCGAAAAGCGATCAGCTCGTAGTGTTTCCGAATAAGCTCGAAACGGAAGACAAGGATAAGGAAACCCATTATTTCATGAAGTTCGATTTCGGAGCCGATGACGACAAGAACAATCCTCCTCAAATGGTCGTCCTATGCAAGAACTTCAATCTTACGGTCGATAACATGATGAAGATCGAGAGTGAATCCGAAAAGGACGAAAAAGGTGACAAGAAGGACGAGGAAGAGAAGAAGAAGAAGAAAGAGGAAGAGGAGAAGAAGAAGAAAGAGGAAGAGGAGAAGAA